>JAZNCY010000335.1:0-17926 GCA_045587825.1 Acutalibacteraceae bacterium | reverse complement strand
ACGCCTTCGTAATCGAGCATAAATGCCTGGGTATAAACAATACCACCTTCACCGAAAATCTCAGCTCTTACGTAATTGCCAAGTTCTCTTTTGTGGTCATCAAGGTCAATGCTATTGCCTGTTGCAATTGTTTTGCCATTTGCAATCCAACGGATATTTTTAGCACCTGCAGTAACAAGTGTGATTGTATCACTACTCTGGTCAACTGCAATAGCAGTAACTCTTGGAGCTTCTACATCTTTTGGTGCTTCATATTTTGCTGTAGCATCCTCTGCCTGCATTGCTTTTAACTGTTCGCCGAGCTTTACAGCAGTAGGGTCAATGCTTTCTGTTAAATAATTTGCAATTTCTGCAATTTCAACAGGGTTGCCTAAGTTTTTACTACAAGCAAAGAATGAACCTTTTTCCATACATTCTCTTAAGTTATCAACTGTATTAGCAGGCATTACCATTTCTGTATAGCCTGTGAAAACTGCATCAGTTGAGTGAGCATCAGAAGTTGCAATAGCTAAAACGTTTCTGCCGGTTGGGGTAACTCTCTGTAAAAGAATATCCCAGAGCTTTCTGTCGTAACGTGTTCTGCCATCGCCCTTACTGTTAATATCAATACCAATACAAGAATCGTAATTTATAAGAAGACTTGCAAATTTATCAATGTAATAGCCATACATACCCTTGCTCTCGTTATAAGCATCCTCAGTAGAATCCTCATCACGAGCACCTGTATATTCACCAGGGTGGTTAATAACTGAAAGACCGCCCATTTCGTGAACATTTTTAATAGGTGTTTCGTAGTCACTTGTACCACCTAACAAACCGTGACCATAATCAACAAACCAGCTGTTAACGTGAGCATTATTAAGTGAGCTTGGGTTATTTTCAATACCGTAAGGTACTCTTAACATACTGTGAAGCTTAATACCAGATGAAGTAGTCTGTGAGTAATAACTACCACCTTTTTTTGTTTCAAGTGAGTAGGTGTTACCATTAGCAGCTTCGCCACCTTGTGATTCAAGTGGAACAATATCGCCCGCTCTGCCTTTGAATAAATCAATGAAAATTTCCATAGCAGGAATAACTGACTGACGAGTCCAGCCGTAATCAACAACGCCGTGGTCTGTAACTGCAGCAATATCAAAACCATATTCATATTGTTGCTCTAACATATCCTTTAATGTGTCAGTACCATCACTTGCAGTTGTGTGATTATGAAGGTCTGCTCTGTATTGCTTATCTGTAAGCCAGTTTACATCTTCATAAGGATTGATTATTGTGTAATCAATTCCTGTATCTGTGTCACCTGCAAAAGCAACAGTTGAGTAGCTTACCATTAAAAGACAAGCAGCCATAAAAACAGCAATTATCTTTTTTGTCTTTTTCATAATTAACGCCCCTTTTCAAAAAACAATGAACTATAAAGATAACTATTTTATTATAATACATTATTATATAGCAAATATTGTTAATTTTCAACGATAATATTAACCGAATTTGAAGTTAATAATATGTGCAAAAAAGCGACTGCCAGTTTCAAATCTGTCAGTCGCTGTTCTTTTATTTTTTAAATTCATCTCTTATAGAAATTTTTTCTAACGCTTCTTCTCTTGTGATTTTGCCGTTGTTACAATCAATCATAACCTTAACGTCTTCATCTTTAAGCTTGTAGAAGTGCCATATAATACCTGCCAAAATAAGCCCGATTGTTGGAATCATTACAAAAATGAACCACAAGCCGTTAAGTGTAAAGTCTGATTGCACTACATTTTGTTCAGCTAAATCCTTGAAGCTTTCAGCGTTAACCTCTTTCCAACCGAAGAAGCCGAGTAAAAACATACCGAGAGACCCTGCAAGAGCAGACGCCATTTTTGTAACGAAGGTCTGAATTGCAAATGTGATACCTTTTGCATCAATACCTGTTTTAAATCTGCCATACTCTGCACAGTCAGGAGTGAACATGAATATCATAATACCCTGAATACCCAAAGGCACTGCACGAAGTAATGTTGAAATTAAAAACAATATCATATTCTGATAGCCAAAGAGCCAGCTGATTGTGCCAAAGATTACCGCTGCCCAGTTGCTTATAATAAAGATTTTACGTTTACCATACTTTTCAACTAATTTTGGTACGAAAAGCGATGCTATAAATACAGGAGCACCAGCAAGTGCAAGAACAATAAGGCTGAACGCTTCGTTGTGGAATAAGTAATATGACGTGAGAAGACTCATAGCAATCATAACGTTAAAGCCACTCTGGAAGAAGTAACCACCATAATAAATGAGCAAATATTTATTCGAAAATAAGTATTTGAGCATTTTTCTTACAGTAAACTGCTCTTCATCAACAGTTGTAAAACGTTCTTTACCATTGATGCACACAGGAATCATTGTAGCAAATGCAACAACACTCACAATCGCCGCTGCAACACCAAAGCTGAGACCAATGCCTTGACCTGTTACAATTGTAGGTATAATTGTTGCAATACCACTACCTACGCCTGACCAGATGCTCTTATAAGAAATTATTGAAGTTCTTTCATCAAGATTATCTGTCATAACTGTAACCATACCGTGTATAGGCACGTCACAAAGAGTGTAAACAGTATCCCATATGAGATAGAATATAGCAAACCAGAGAAGCTTCACCACTTCCCCTGCACCATTTGGAATCATATATAAAAGTGCTGTTGCAAGAGGAATTATTGGTAAAGAAATTTTAAGCCACGGCAAAAACTTCTGTTTACTTTTGAATTTTGCTTTGTCAAAAATACAGCCGAAAACAGCATCGTTAATTGCATCCCATATTTTAACAATAAGCATTACTGTACCTGACTTCACAGGGTCAACACCCTGGAATAAAAGGTATGTAGTCAGAAATGACGTTATCATAGTATAAATCATATTCTGACCAGATAAATACAAATAATAGCTTTTTCTTTCTTTGTTAGAAGTACACCAATTAGCCGGTGTATAGCTTAATTTACTCAAAAGATTTTTCAACAAAAGCCCCCCTTTTAATCTGCCTTATCTGTTGATTCAGTTTTTTCAGTTGTTTTTCTTGCAACAACCCAGGCATTAGGTAAATATCTGCCTGTTGGCATATTTGTTGATGGTTCATTTATAATCTCGCCTTCATAAGCCAAAGTAGAAGATGAGCCGCCATCACAAGCACCAGCGTTAACTGCGCCATACATTTCTAAAACGTCTGCACAGTCACCCATAGTAGCACCTAAAGAATAGCCAACCTGTCTGCCATCGACAACGAAAATCATTACCACGCCGTTTTCAGCCTGACCGATTACAGTACGTGGTTGAAGTCCCCAGCCCGATGAACCTTCAATAACCTTATCGCCATTTATAATTAAAGCCGGATGATATTGGAAAGCATCTCTAAGACCACGCTCTTCCCAATCTGAAAATTCACCAACAATAAGTCTGTCATTTTCATCGAAACCTACTGTAATATATTTAGAAGAATAGTTACCCCAGTATTCACCCTGAGCTACACATTGAGCAGTAACAACACCGCCGACACTCGTTCCACCCGGGTCGTGGAAGCCTGAAGCATTAGAAGCAATAACCGCATCTTCTTTTTCAAGGTAATCACAAATAAACTCGCCACGGGAGTTTTTATAATCGGTTGCAGAAATATACACTCTTGACGGGTCATCTATTAAAACAACGCGACCCACATAATTTGAAGTTACAACCTTTAAAACAACTATGCCTTCTTCTATATCATTTATAAGAACTTCGTTTCCGTGCTTATCTTTTTCACCTACAACAAGGTCTTTCTGACCTAAAATATCTTTTTCCTCTTCTTCTTTTTTAATATCAGTATGACCAATATCTTTTATATCCACCTGTGCATCCATTACTTCTTTTATAAGATACTCAGGGAAGAATGACGTTGCAAGCCATTTGTGCTGGTCAGTTGTCATTGCGGTTTCAATCCAGATATTACGCCATTTTGTAATAAATGGTACGTTACCAAAAATAACGAGTGCATACATTGAAATGAAAACTGTTACCATAACAACAAGTGCTGTAAGCACCTTTATAATAACACCACTTTTATCCTTTTTGCGCTTCTCTTTTTGAGCCTTTTCTGGTCGTTCACGCCTTATTTCAACCTTTTCAATTGGTCTGTATTGTGGTGGTGCCGGTTTTCTTTCTTCTCTTACCGGTCTGTTATATTGCGGTGCCACTGGTCTTTGTGGTGTCACCGGTCTTTGTGGCACTGCTGGTCTTTGTGACGCTCTTTGCTGTGCCGCATTTTGCCTTTCTATAGAAGCACCATTTCTTACAGGTGGTGTCCTCGGTGGCACGGCTGGTCTTTGTGGTGTAGCAGGTCGTTGTGAAACAGTCTGCCTTGGTGTAGAAACAGTCTGCTGTTGCTTTGCGTAATTTCTCATTCGCTCTGCTTCAAAAGAGCGATTTTTTAAGGTATCGACCAGTATTTCTTCCTCTTCTGTTAATTCAACCATTTTGCCACCACCTTTCAAAAAAGCATTATCAATTTGCTATTGTAACACATTAATTTCCTTTTTTCCATATCAAATGAGAAAATTAATAGAATATTTATTAATTTGGCGTTTTATGGGTTGTTTGTGCAACTATGCCAACTATCCGTTTGCTTTTTTGTGTATCATAACGCCCCATTTTACATTGTAAAACCACTAACATTTATGGTATAATTACAATATTGTAATTTGAATACAGGAGTTGAGAAAATGAATCTCAAAGAAAAAGCAACAGGGCTTGTTTCTAATGTAAAAGAGCATTGGAAAACCCCTGCTAAAGGCAGATATATGCCTTACAAAGAAATCGCCGCTTACTCTGGTGGTGGTATTGGTGCTTATATGATTATAACAATGGGTTCTGCTTGTCTTTTAGCCGCGAATAACACATTACTTTCAAGCACCCTGGGTATTGACCCTTTGGATATGTACGTAATGTATGTTATTGCAGTACTTGCAAACATTCCTTTAACAGGTATTCGTGCAAATATTATAGATAACACCCGTAATAAAGCTGGTAAATACCGCCCATACATAGTTACAATGGCACTTCCCGCCGCAATTATTTGTAATATTTTAGTCTGGTTCCCTTATGCTAAGCTCTCAGACTGGTTAGGCGACGGAATGATTTTTGGCGAAACCAAAGCTTATGTTGCAAAATGTGCAATTATTATGGTGCTAAACCTCTTCCTTCATTTCTTCTATTATTTCTTCTACGATGCTTACGAAAACCTTATTCACGTACTCTCACCAAACTCGCACGAACGAAGCGACGTTGCTTCAATAAAGAGTATTGTTTACTCATTCGCTCCAACAATAGTAAACCTTTTCACTCCTATTATTGCAGAAAACTTGTTCCATTCAAACACAACTGATATTCGTGTTTATAGATTTATATATCCAATTCTTACCGTATGCGGTTTACTTCTTTGTATGATTGTTTACAAGCATACAGAAGAAAAAATTGTTCAAGCAAGAACTCACATTGTTCAGATTAAGTTTATAGATGCTATTAAAGCAGTTGCTAAAAACAAATATTTCTGGATTATTTCACTTGCCGGTTGGATTGGCTTCCTTGAAAGTGCTTACTCCAACATTATGTTCTGGCTTTATAATTACGGTGGTGCCTGTTCTGGTAATGCCTACAGCTTACTTGTTACTCTTTATGGCAACGCTTCACTCTGGGGTATGCTCTTAGCCCCATTCTGTATTAGAAAATGGGGTAAAAAGAGTGTTTTAGTAGTTACTAATATATTCAATATCGTCTTTATTTTAATGATGTTACCTTTCACAAACGAAATCCATAATTTAACTATCTGGCTTATTATGGGCTGTCTTTATCTCAATGCTTTTATGGGTTCATTTGCTCATATTTTGAACCCTGCTATTCAGGCAGATATACGTGACTATCAGCAATACAAAACAGGTGAAAGAATTGACGGTGCTTTCGCAGTAGTTACAACTATCGGTACTGTTATTGCACTTATCACATCTTCAGTTTTACCAGCTATTTATGAAAAAAGTGGTCTTACAAAAGGAAATGCTGCAAAAGTCACTTCTGACCCAGAAATTCTTTCACGAGTTTTAGGTGACGGCAAAACAACTGTAGGTCAAATCCTTGCACAACAATTAGAAAATGGTCAAGATAACTACAACAATGCACTTTCTGCTCTTTATGACCCTGATATTCTTTTATCTCTTATTAAAGTTCTTATTGTTATTGCGGCTGTTGGTGCTTTAATGAATGTTATTCCTTACATCTGGTATGACTTCAACGAAAAGAAACAAGAATCAGTTATTCGTGTTCTTAAAATAAGAGCTATGTTTGAAGATTATGGCAATGGTATTCTTAACGACGAAAAGCTCGTTGAAGGCATTGACATTATCCGCAACTCACAAGAAACAGCAACTCTTTCACCAAAAGCAATCAAGAAAAAAGATTACAAGGGTAAAGAAGGCAAAAAAGCATATAAAGAAGCTATTAAATACAACGACGAAATTGAAATTGCTCAATTTGTATGTGATGAATTAAATAAATTCTCAACACCAGCTTATAAATTAGCCTTAGCAGAAAATACAAAGGTTTATTCTGCAGGTCTTAACAGTCTTTTAAGCCTTGATAAAGCAACTATTAAATCAGAAATTGCTATTGCAAAAGCCTTACCAAAAACTTCCGAAGAGGAAAAAGAAACAAGAAAGCTTGCTATAGAAATCGCAAAGAAGAAAATGGCTTCTTATAAAGCAATAAGCAAACATTTTGCTGGTACTGGCGATATTGTTGCACCTGATTTTGAAGCACTTGAAAATTGCTTTGATACAGAGGATAAATGTGACGACACACTCAAAGCTCTCTACCTCGATTTACAGCAGGCTAAAAAATCCAAAGATTCTGCTAAAGCTAATAGTTTAAAAGCAGAAATCAAAACAATGCAAGGTAAAAAGAAAATTGCAAAAAAAGCAACAAAAGAAGAAACAGACAAACACGCTTACTTCAATCGTGCTGCAAAGGTTTATTTAGATGCTGAAAAGCTCATTAAACAACAAGAAAATTACAGCCATCTCGAAGAAATTTTCAATATGTACGATGAAGCAAAACAAAGAGTAGAAGCTTAAAATTAAAAAACGACTCGGTTTAATCATCTGATTAAACCGAGTCATTATTTTTATTACAATTTCATTCTGCCTCAATTAAGGTGACATTACCATCAAGCAAATCCTGAACAGAAACACTTTTAAAATAATTATTAAGAAGATTATCTACGCTTATCCACATACCTTTTGTTTTGCAAACGTCTGCCCTGTTGCAGAAATTATCGCCACAGTTAATACACGCAACAGGCGAAAGGCTACCTTCTGTAAGATTAAATATTTCATAAATTGAAATATCCTTAGCATCTCTTGCAAGTCTGTAGCCACCGGACATACCACGCTGACTTCTTAAAAGATTGCCCTTTACAAGTGTTGCAACGATTGTTTCAAGGTATTTAAGAGAAACGTCCTGACGCTTTGAAACCTCTGAAAGAGCCACAAAACCATCGCCCTGATTCTGAGCTAAATCTATAAAAATTCTTAATGCATATCTGCCTTTAGCGGATACCATCATAAACAATCAGACCTTTCAAACATTTTTGCGAATAAAATTACATTTCACCAAATCCAGCACCATCAAAGAAGAAATAGAGCAAATCACTTATAATTTTAAATACTGTTGTAAGATAGTCGTTAAATTCAAGACCGCCTGAATACTCTTTTTCTTCGCCGTAAAGAACTTCGTTACGAACATCATAAAAATACTCTTTTGCAGCCTCAAATTCATCTAAATCAACATTTGTGTTATCAAGCGCTGCTTCGCCACGAGCAATTGCATTCTCGAGCTTTGCTCTGTCAGTTGAAGAGAGCTTGCTCATATCTGCATTCTTCACTTCTTCAAGGTCTTTCATAAAGCCCTTTGAATTACGGCCAACGTTAAACTGAGGGAATCTGTCAGCATAAGTGTAAACATCTTTAAAGTTTTCATCTACAAGAAGTTCAGAAACGAGCTTCATAATAACATCGTTAGAGCCTGTGCTTTCGTGATTCTGATTGTAGAAATAGAAGGTTGTGCAAGGAAGGAGACCTGTGTTAGCATCAACTATATTTCTTGGGTCAGAGTGGTCGTGGTTAGGATTTGTGCAGTTATTAACTGTACGAACATAATCCTCTGGAAGCTCTTTACCAACACCAACGCTATAAGCGCCCATTGATGTAGAATCGAGCTGAATAATACCATCGGCATTTACATCATCCCAGGAATCAACGATTTCATAAAGCGGAACGTTATAGTCAACTAAGTCAAAGATTTCAACACCATTCTTTTTCGCATCAAGAATGTTAGCGTCTGAATTCTTTTGTGCATTGTAATACCAATCTGTCTGCTGACGGATTGTTTTCATTGAATCGTCATTTAAATAAATATCACGACAAGCTTCGTAGTTACCTGAAGGAACAAGACCCCAAAGAAGTGTTGAATAACGCATATAATCGTTAACCAAGTCGTATGCCACTATATCAAGAATTGTGTTAAGGTCTGCATTAGGGAAGATACGAAGAACAATGTTAACAAGGTAACCTGCCATTTCATCTGCACCCATAAGTGCTGGCATCATTTCGCTGTAAAGCTCAACGTTATCATCAAGGAGACCATACTGATAAATTTCACCAACTAAAAGTGAACCATCAAGTGCAGGAATAACATAAACGATTCTGTTTACATCGTCTGCGATATTTCTGCCGTTGTCTTTATAGAGCTGCATAACAGCATTTGTTACAGAGCCGCCCTGGCTTATAGGTGCTAAGTTAACCTTGTCTGAGCCAGAATCTTTTTTTACAAACTGAATGAAATCATAAAGCTCCTGTGCAGTATCCTTCATATTGCCTAAAGAAGCGTATGAGAAAACATAAAGGTTTTCTTCGCCAGCCATATCAATATATTTATTAAGAGGAAGCTGGTCTAATATGTACTCTTGGTCGTGCTTACTTAAATCCTTGAATGAATCATAATATTTTGTAGCACGAACATCATTTATAAATTGACCATTTTCGTCGCATTTTAATCTGCCCATAAGAGCATCACCTAAAATGCCTGAAAGTGCTTTTGCTGCCTTTTGGTCCTTATCCTCCTGAGAAATAAGAAGCTTACTTATAGGAACAAGGGCATCTGTAAGTGCAACACCTACAATTTCCATTGTGTCACCCATAAAAAATGGTGCTTCTAAATCGGTTGCTTTTCCATCCTCGTAATATTTTGTTTCGCTCTGGAAAAGACCTGGAACAATAATACTCGGAACAGCTTTGCTGTTGTCAACTGCACTTGCAGCAACAATGAAAGTTGTAGAAAGCATTACTATTGCCATAATCAATGCTAATACTTTTTTAGTTGTTTTCATAACTATCTATCCCCTTCTAAGTAAGATATACCTATACGAAATCATTTTACCACAAAAATCTCAGATTTGCAATTGTTTTTTATATAAAATCACCCTGATTTACTCAATCAGGGTGATTTTTTTATTTATTATACTCAAATTCTGTAGTATAAGTGCCACTTACAAACTCGTATTCTTCATCATCGAGATAAAGTGTAGCGTGGCTACCATCTGGAATTGTGAAAGAAAATTCGCAAAGATTGCTGTCACCTTTATATTCCCAGGAAGAAATGATTTCGCCATTCTTTGTTAAAATTCTTGCTTTAGCGTAACCTAATTCTTTATTTGGTCTTGGCTCGAAAATAATGTGCTTATAACCTGGTTCATTTTCATCAGGGCGAATACCTGCAACAGTGCTGAACATCCAGTCACCAACTGCACCATAAGCGTAGTGGTTAAATGAATTCATTTCAGGTGTTGCAAAGCTTCTGTCAGGCTTCATACCATCCCAGCGCTCCCACATTGTAGTAGCACCCATTTTAACTGAGTAAAGCCAAGATGGGAATGTATCCTTAAGTAAAAGCTTATAAGCTAAATCTGTTCTGCCTATATCAGTTAAAACGTGAAGAAGATAAGGTGTACCAACAAAGCCTGTCTTTAAGTGACCACATTCTTCAATATCTTTAACTAATTTCTTTGCTTCTCTTTCTCTGTCATCTGTAAGATTAAAGTAAAGAGCTAACACGTTTGCAGTCTGTGTTTCGTGCTCTACTTTGCCTGTATTAAGATAATTCTTTTTATATTGCTCAACAATTACAGGGTACATTTCTTCATAATAAGAAACATCCTTGCCTATTGCCTTACCCATTTTAATAAGAAGGCTTGTAGAATAAGCATACATCGCAGTTGCAATTAAGTTTTTGTCAGTAAAGCCACCCGTTGCTTCGTTACCTGCATCAAGTGAAAGCCAGTCACCAAAGTGACCACCTTTATCCCAGCGTCCTTTTTCTGAGCATTCTGTTTCAATGAATTTAAGCCAGTTAGTCATTGACTCCCATTGTTCTTCGATAATCTGTGTATCGTTATAAGCTAAATACATCTGGTAAGGAACGATAATTGCAGCGTCACCCCAGGCAGCAGAGCCACCTCCCTGCCAGCCAGCAGGAACAACATTACCAACTGCACCATTTTCTTCCTGGTCAGCAGCTAAGTCGTGAAGCCATTTTCTGAAGAATTTTTGTGTATTGTAGTTAATTGAAGCTGTTCTTGCAAATACCTGAGCGTCACCAGTCCAGCCCATTCTTTCGTCACGCTGTGGGCAATCTGTAGGAATATCAAGGAAGTTACCTCTCTGACCCCATACAATATTTTCATATAACTGCTGAACATCCTCGTGACCACAAGCAAAGAAGCCTGTACGCTTCATATCCGAAAATACTACAACTGCAGTGAAATTTTCTAATTTAATCTCATCATCATTAAAGCCGATAAGTTTTATAAATCTGAAGCCCTGGAATGAGAAATGTGGTTTATAAACTTGCTCTACTCCATTTGATGTTACTTCAATTTCACACTTTGCACTTCTTAAGTTTTCTGTGTAGAAGTTGCCATTCTTGTCTAAAAACTCAGCGTGTTGTAATTTATATGTATTGCCTTTTCTTGCAGGAACAACCCACTCAACATAGCCTGTAATTTCTTGCTTGAAGTCAATTACTTTTTCGCCAGTTGGTGTAGTAATTAATTCTACGGCATCAAGGCGAGCCATTTCACGTGTTTCCTCGCCTTCCATTTCGATAAGAATTTTCTTGTCGAGCGGCACTTCTTTTACTGTAAATTTATCTTCACACTCTACTGTGAAATCAACCTTTTCACCATCATAAATATCTGAAAAGAGAATATTACTTTTCATACATTCCCAGGATTTATCAGTTGTTATAACTTCAACTGTATCATCTTCATATTCAACTGTTAATGCAGCGATTACTGCAATTTCATCTGATTTCAAGAATGGTAATTCTTCGTCAGGTCTTTTGTGACGGCGTCTACCAGTACCCACAGCAATATCAATAGTATTGCATTCTTCTAAATATTTTGTAACGTTATAATTCTGGTATTGTAAACGTGTTCTGTAGCTGGTCCAGCCTGGTGCAAAAATGAATTTGCCTATTCTGTTGTTATTGATATGCACTTCATAAAAGCCTAAAGCACTGACAGAAAGAGTTGCCTTTCTTATTTTCTTATCTGCCCAGAAAATTTTTCTGAACACAGGGCGGACTGTACCCAAATCTTCATTTTGTCTTATAAATTGAGCGTTAAAAATATTATCCATAAAAATACTCCTTTATTGACATTATATAATTTAATATATATAATTATCAAAGATATATTTATCTTATTACATTTCAAGAAAAAAGACAATAGCTATTGAGGTAATTTATGAAAAATCTTTCAGATATAAACGTTATTCGTTCTGTGATGGCAAAGCACGGCGTAACCTTCAACAAAGGCTTAGGGCAAAACTTTCTTGTTGACCCAGATATTTGTCCGAGTATGGCAGAAAATGCAGATTTGGATGAAAACACGTGTGTAATTGAAGTTGGCCCTGGTGTCGGCGTTCTTACAGCAGATCTCGCAAAAGTGGCTGGCAAGGTTTTAAGCTTTGAATTAGACGAAAGACTTTTACCAGTTTTAGATGAAACTTTAAAAGAATTCAACAACGTCGAGATTATAAATCAAGATATTATGAAAGCTGATTTAGCAAAAATAATTGAAGAAAAGTGCAAGGGTATGAAAATTGCAGTCTGTGCAAATCTCCCCTATTACATTACTTCACCTATTATAATGATGTTTTTAGAAAGCAAATTGCCTATTACTTCAATTACTGTTATGGTACAAAAGGAAGCGGCAGACAGGCTTTGTGCAGAAGTTGGCTCTCGTGATGGTGGTGCAGTTACAGTCGCAGTAAATTATTATGCCGAAAGTGAAATTCTCTTTTTTGTTCCTAAAGCTTCTTTTTTACCACCACCAAAGGTTGACAGCAGTGTTATTAAATTAACTTTAAGAGATAAACCACCTGTTGAAGTCAAAAACGAAGAATTTTTCTTTAAAGTAGTAAAAGCAGCATTTTCACAAAGAAGAAAGACTGCTGAAAACTCCATAAGTGCAGGTCTTTCTATTCCTAAAGCAGATGTAAAAGAAGCTTTAGAAAAGGCTGGTCTTTCAGCTACTGTAAGAGCAGAAAAAATGACAATGGAAGATTTTGCAACTCTTTCAGAAATACTCGAAAAGTAGGTTTATTTTATGAAAATACTCTCATTTGGTGAAATTATCTGGGACGTTTACGAAACAGAAAAATTCATAGGTGGTGCACCGCTTAATCTTGCGGCTCATTGTAGTAAACAAGGTGCAGAAAGTTTTATGCTTTCTTCTGTAGGTGATGATGCTTTAGGTAAACGTGCTTTAGAAGAAGTTAAAGGTTTTAACGTAAAAACCGATTTCGTTTCTATAAATGAAGAAAAAGAAACCGGCAAATGTATTGTTACTCTCAATGAAAATGGTGTGCCCTCTTACAACGTTTTAACTGATGTTGCTTACGACTACATAAAAGCACCTGAGAATATAAATAATTCTGATTTCGATGTTTTCTGTTTTGGTACTCTTGCTTTAAGAAGCAAAGATAATCTTGAAACTGTAAAAACAATTCTTAAAAATTCCAATATTAAAAAGATTTATTGCGATATAAATATAAGACCACCATTTTTTTCAGATGAAACAATTCTTTTCGCTTTAGAAAATGCAAATATTTTAAAAATCAGCGATGAAGAATTGCACTATATTACAGACGTGTGTGGTTTGAAAAAATCAGAAGATATTGCAGAAAAGTACAGTAATTTAGAATTTATTTTACTCACACAAGGCGAAAACGGAGCAACTGTGTATGATTGCAAAAACAAAAAAGCATACATTGAAAAAGCCCCGAAGGTAGAGGTCAAATCTACTGTTGGCGCTGGTGACAGCTTTGGTGCTACGTTTATTTGTGAATATTTCAAGACAAACGATATTAAGAAAAGTCTTAAAAAGGCTACTGAAATAAGTGCTTTTGTTGTTTCTAAAAAAGAAGCAATTCCAGAGTATTGAAAGGAGTCAAAAATATGAAATTTGGTATTTATTATGCTTATTGGGAAAAGGAATGGGGCGGAAACTTCGTTCCATATATTGAAAAAACTAAAAAATTAGGCTTTGACGTTTTAGAGGTTGCCTGTGGTGCATTCCACTTAGAAAATGATAATTACTTCAAAGAGCTCAAAAACGTTGCTGATGCTAACGGAATGTTGCTTTCTGGTGGTTATGGCCCAAGACCTGAGCACAATCTTGCTTCTCCTGACAATTCTGTAGTTGAAAACGCTTTAAAATTCTACAGCGATATTTTCAGAAAAATGGAAATTGCTGGAATTGACCGCATTGGTGGTGCTCTTTATTCTTACTGGCCAGTTGATTTTAAAGGTGGCTTTGATAAAAAGGCTGACACCGAAAGAAGCATTAAAAATATGAGGAGACTTGCAGATATTGCTGCTAACCACGGCATTACACTTTGTATGGAGTCTCTCAACAGATTTGAAGGCTATATGATTAACGAGGCTTATGAAGACGTTGACTACGTTAAAGCAGTTGATAAGCCAAATGTAAAATCAATGCTCGACACATTCCATATGAACATTGAAGAGGATTCTCTTGTTGATGCAATACGCCTTACAAAAGGTACTCTCGGTGCATTCCACGTTGGCGAGCCTAACAGACGTTGTCCTAACAAAAACAGCAGAATAGACTGGTACGAAATCGGTAAAACCTTAAAAGAAATCGGTTATGACGAATATGTTGTTATGGAGCCATTCGTACTTATGGGCGGTCAGGTAGGTAAAGATATTTCTATCTGGCGTGATATGTCAAAGGGTAAAACAATGGAAGAAATTGACCTTGATGCTAAAAACTCAGTAGCATTCTTACGAGAGGCATTTAAATAACAAAAAACCTGTGAAGTTCGTTTTGAACCTCACAGGTTATTTTTATTCTTCAATTTCTAATTGTAAACCTAAAATTTCATCAGCTTCTGTGCCGTCAATTACCTCGACACCTTTAAGCTTTTTCTGAATAATATCGTTACGCTTTTGTGCCTCATCAAGAGTTTTACCAGCTTCATCAATCTTTTTCTTTGCTTTTTCCAATACAGTACCAAAGGTATTGTACTGTGATTTTGCAACTGAAAGAAGAGTTCTTACCTCGTCTGCTTTTTCATTTATAGCAATAGCCTTAAAGCCCATAGCAAATGAGTTAAGAAGTGCAGTAATTGTTGTAGGACCTGCAATCATAATGTTTTCTTGTTGCATTTTTTCAACAATACCATTTTTAGAAGAAACAATTTCGGCATAAAGACCTTCTGTTGCAAGGTAAAGAATTGCAAATGGAGTTGTTTTTGGTGGCTCTATGTATTTTTTAACATCCTTTGCTTCTGCTAACACTCTGTCTTCAAGTGCTTTTCTTGCTACTCTTATAAGCTCAGCATCACAAGAGTCAGTAGCATCACAGAGTCTTACGTAGTCTTCCATTGGGAATTTTGAGTCTATTGGCAAATAAATTACTTCGTCTTTATTTTCACCACTTGGAATTTTAACTGCAAACTCTACACGCTCACCATTAGTTTTTGGTGAGTAGTTTTTAACATACATTCCTGGAATAGTCTGGTCTAACAAAGACTCTAACTGAACCTCTGCCCATGTACCACGTGCTTTAACATTTGTAAGCACCCTGTTTAATGATGTAACATTATTTGTAACACCCTGTGAAAGCTCTTTCATTTCACCTAAAGATTTATAAACATTTTCAAGCTGTTCAGAAACAGTTTTAAACGAAGAATTAAGTCTTGTTGTGAGAGTAGAGGTCAATTTTTCGTCAACTGTAACTCGCATTTCTTCAAGCTTCTTTTCGTTGCTTTCCTGTAATTTTGCAACAGACTCAACTATAAAACGGGTTTGTCTGTCATTCTGCTCAATGTTATTCTGCCTTATAACGTTAAGATTTTCTGTAATTTTTTCAGTCATATCAATACGACTTTTGTAGTTTTCTTCTCTTAAAGCGTTAAGTCTTGTGTCAACCTTTTCGAGTCCGTTTATTACATCTTCACGTGACATTCTGCTGGCATTTGACATTTCTTCACGGTTATAACGAAGCTCGTCAAAAATTGCACTGTCATTTCTGTTTTTCTTTAAAGAAATGAGTAATGCAACGCATACACCTAATAAAACGATTATAACACCAAAGAGAATAAATAAAATTGTACTTTCCATAATAAAATCCTTTTCACATTGAAAATTCCAGAAACGCTACGCGTTTGATTGTAATATTATTATAACATATCGAATATCCCATTTTTAGTACTTTTAGCACCAAAAATGGGATAATTTTTATTCATAAAAGCGTCGCAGACCTTTAATTCTGCATTTTTTTGCCACGAAGCATAAAAACATAAAATTGTTGTATTGTGTGCAAATTTGATGATAGCCCAATTTTACGATTCCCTGAAACATAGATTGATGTGGGAATTTGGTGTTATATGACCTTTTGCGAACCCCGAAGCGCAACTCCATCAATGTTGTATTGTGTGCAAATTTGATGATAGTTGGCTTTTTACGAACCCCGTAGCGTATGAAGATACGTGAGTGGGTGAGTAAAATGACAAATATCGCAAATTTGCCATCAAGCCTCTTCCCAGTTCATTGAGCACTTGACTGCCTTATGCCATCCTTTAAGCATTTTTTCACGCTTTTCGGTATTCACATTAGGAATGAAGATTCTGTCAACCTCACGGTCTGTTTCAATCTCGTCAAGATTTTTCCAGAAGCCTACTGCAAGACCTGCCATATAAGCAGCACCTAAAGCGGTTGTTTCAACAAGCTTTGGTCTGTTAACCTTAGCACCAGCCATATCCGCCTGAATCTGAAGCATTACGTTACTTACAGAAGCACCACCGTCAACACGGATTTCTGAAATAATCATTTCGCTATCTTTAGACATAGCTTCAATTAAATCTGTAACCTGATAGGTAATGCTTTCAAGAACGGCTCTTGCAAAGTGTGCACGATTAGTACCTCTGGTGAGACCAACAATACAACCACGTGCATACATATCCCAGTAAGGTGCCCCAAGACCTGTAAAAGCAGGTACTAAATAAATGCCATTTGAATCTTCTACACTTTCTGCTAAGAAGTCACATTCAGATGGCTCAGAAATCATACGAAGCTCATCTCGAAGCCATTTAATAACTGAACCCGCATTAAATGCACTACCCTCTAAGTCATAAGTAACCTTACCATTAAGACCCCAGGCAATACCTTCAATAAGCTGATTTTGTGAACGGACTCTCTTGTCGCCAGTATTCATAAGAAGGAAGCAACCAGTACCATAAGTATTCTTAGCCTGACCCGCATTGAAGCAAGCCTGACCAAAAAGTGCAGATTGCTGGTCACCTATTGCACCACCGATTGGAATGCCTTTGAGTGAAGAAAGGCCTGGTAAATTATCTGCAATTTCGCCATAAATTGCGCTTGATTCTTTAACTTCTGGGAGCATACTCATTGGAATACCCAATTTGTTGCAAAGAGTTTCATCCCACTGAAGCTTTTCAATATCAAAAAGCATTGTACGTGAAGCATTACTGTAATCAGTAACGTGTACTTGTTTATTTGTAAGATTCCAGATAAGCCAGGTTTCAACTGTACCAAAGCAAAGCTTATTTTCATTAGCTAAAGTTCTTGCTTCTGGAACGTTATCTAAAATCCATTTGATTTTTGTTGCAGAAAAGTATGCATCAATTAAAAGACCTGTGTGCTCTTTAACATAAGGCTCTAAGCCCATTTCTTTGAGTTTTTCGCAAATAGGTGCAGTTCTTCTGCATTGCCATACAATAGCATTATAAACGGGTTTACCTGTATCTCTTTCCCACACAATAGTTGTTTCACGCTGATTAGTAATACCAACAGCAGCAATTTCTTCAGGATTAATATTACCATTCTGTAAAGCTACCTGTAATGAGTGAAGCTGACTTTCCCAGATTTCATAAGGGTCGTGCTCAACCCAACCGCTTTGTGGATAAATCTGAGTAAATTCAAACTGTGCTTTTGATACAATATTGCCTCTTTTATCGAACACTATTGTTCTTGAAGAAGTAGTACCCTGGTCAAGTGCTAAAATATATTTTTTCATACTTTTCACCTGTTTCGCTTTTTATTATTTTTGAGTAGGATGAGTAAAATCGATATAATCTACAGTATTTACTGTCTGATAATTAACCTCTTTAAGAGTAAAGAGCTTCTTTGTTTGTGCGCACGCAATATAAACAGTTGTTTCATAACTGATTGAATATTTTAAAACTTCAGCTGTATTAACATCAAACTCAGCTGTTAAAACTGCATTTTTATAGTGAACTACTTCAGTTCCGTCTGCAACGCC
>JAZNCY010000334.1:0-6164 GCA_045587825.1 Acutalibacteraceae bacterium | reverse complement strand
ATTTAAGAACTGTGCAAGGGGAATTAAAAAATGCATTTAAAAGTCTTACGGGTGAAGATGTAGTTATCAATGGTTGTAGCCGTACTGATGCAGGCGTTCACGCTAAAGAATATTGCTTTAACGTAAAAACCGGAACAACTATTCCTTGCGACTCTTTTCCTGTTGCATTAGGTTCTTTTCTCACACCTGAAATTCTTGTTGTTTCCTGTAATGAAGTTCCACTTGAATTTAATGCACAGTTTGATGCAGTAAGTAAAGAGTACGAATACGTGTTTTTAAATACAGAAAAATTATCTCCCTTTATGTATAAAAAGGTGTGTCATTATAATTATAAAAAACTTGATGAAAACCTTCTTAATGAAGCGTGTCAGAGCTTTTTGGGTGAACATGACTTTTCAGCGTTTTGCGCATCTGGTGCAACAGTTGTCTCAAAAGTGAGAACAATTTATAGTGCCTCTGTGAGACGAGACGGCGATATGGTTATATTTAAAGTTCGTGGCAACGGCTTTTTATATAATATGGTTCGTATAATGGCTGGTACGCTTTTATACGTTGCTGAAGGCAAAATTAAAAAAGAAGAAATACTTAAGATTATCGAAAGCGGTGACCGTAAAAATGCTGGTATAACCGCAATTCCCGATGGTTTGTATCTTAACAAAGTTTTTTACGGAAGTGAAAATGATGAAGATTAGACTAAAAGAATTGAATACAGGCTACGCTTTAGAAAAAAGAGTCAGCAAGCTTTCACCAAAGCAAAGAGCAATTTCTATAATCGCCTTAACATTGGTTGGTGTGTTTTTAATTACTTTCTTGTTCTCTGCTATTGGTATTTTGCCTTTTGATGCAATTGCTGCACGAGTTTCAACCGGACTTTTCGGTGGTGGTAAAAATTACCCTGTGGCTGTTGAAAGTGATACAGTTATCAATATGGGTATTATAGGTGACAATGTTCTCTTGCTTACTGATAAGATGATTATTGTTTATGACACTAACGGGAATGTTGTATTTTCTGAAAAACACTCTTTTTCAAGACCTGCTTTTACAATCAATGATAGCAGAGGTGTAGTTTTTGACAGAAATGGTACAGGCTACATATTAATCACAGAAAAGGGCAAGGTTTCTTCTGGTAATACAGCAGGCACTATAATTACTGCCGAGTATGGTAGTAATGGTAATTATGGCTTTGCTATAAGGGGCGATAAATCAACAAGTGTTTTAGCAGTTTTTGATAAATCAGGTGAAGTTCGTTTTCAATGGAACTGTGCTTTTGAACATATAGCCGCTATAACCCTTTCAGATGATGGCAAATTTGCTGGTGTTGCAACGCTCAATGCTGAAAATGGTGCTATTTATACAGTAGTTCATTTCTTTGGTTTTGAATACAGTTCAGCACTTAACACACAAAAAATTGTAGATGTAACAGCTCTTGATTTGAAATTCACAAGTGGTTCAACGTTAACGCTTTTTGGTGATACTGGCATATACCAGATTAAGAAAAACGGCGACGAGTTAAAAGAAGTAACAAAGTATTTTGCGAGTGAATTTGTTTCAGTCGATACAAATTTAAAAGGCGATTATGCTGTTTGTCTTGCGAAATTTGGTAGTGCCAACGTTTTTGAGATTTCTGTTTATTCAGCTTATGGAAAGCTCAAAAAAACAATTCCGCTCGATTACAAGGTGCAGTCAATGACAATGAGCGAAAAATATATATTTGCCCTTGCAGAAAACTCAATAATAGTATATAATCTTAAGGGCAGAAAAGTAGGTACTATTGAAATCAAAGGTAAGCTTTATGGAGTGTATCCTACTGATAAATATTGCTATGTTCATTCTTTAGGCAGTGTTTCAAGATGTTATTCATTTGGTAACAGTACTCTTGAACTCGGCTTTACAATATAGGAGGCTAAAATGGAATATATTTTAGATATTATATTTATTGCTTTGGCAGTAGCACTTATAATTCTTGGTGCTAAAAAAGGTTTTGTTAAAGCGCTTTTAGATGGTTTGTCAACAATTATCTCTGGTATTATTGCTTATATTCTTGCAACACCTGTTGCAAAAGTTATTTATGAGGCTTTTGTTCGTGGAATTGTAAAAAGCGAGTTGGAGAAAGGTTTAGAGGAATCTGGTACAGACTTTGGTTCAGTTTCAGAGAGCGTTAATGCTCTTGTTTCAGAGCTTCCAGAGGGTGCTTTAAATATTGCATCAAAATTCGGTTTTGATTTGAATGGTGCAATTTCAAATGTTGTGAATGCTACACCTGACAGTAACGAATCATTAATTGAAGCGTTAATGACAAATATTGGTGATAATATTTTCCTTACAATTACAGAAGCAATAACAATGCTTGCACTCTTTATTGTAGTTTCTATTTGTTTAACATTCGTAATCCGTTTGCTTAATAAAGTTGTTAAAAAACTTCCTGTTATAAAGCAGGCAAATAAATTAGCGGGTGGGCTTTTAGGTCTTGTAAAAGCAGTAGTAATAATTTTGGTTATATCAACTGCTTTGGTTTTTGTTCAGAGTGAAGAGTTATCACCAATAATCAATTCTTCCCAAATTCTTGAATTTGTTAACAATAACAATCCGTTATTAAATATATTTAATTAAGTTGTGGAAATGAGGTAAAAAATATGAAAGAGTTATTTAAAGGTTGCTGGACTATTCCAAATTTAATCAGTTTTATAAGAATTCTTCTTGTACCACTTTTTGCATATTTATTTATGCAAGGTGATTTTGTTCCTGCAGTTATTGTGCTTGCACTTTCAGGTCTTTCTGACTGTGTAGATGGTAAAATCGCAAGAAAATTCAATCAGATTAGTGCCTTAGGTAAAATGCTTGACCCATTGGCAGACAAGTTAACACAGATTACATTAGCAGTTCTTTTATTCTTGACCTTTAATAAGGCAGATGACACAATGCTTAAAGCATTCAGTTGGGTATTCCTTGTGTTTATCGGTAAAGAATTTATTATGGTTTTAGGCAGTGTAATTATGTTAGCTGTTGGGCTTCGTCCTTGTGCTGCTGAAATTTATGGTAAAGTAGCAACTTTAGCATTCTATGTTGTAATGGTATTTATTATCGGTTTCGGCCCAGAAGTTGGCGCTTTCAGAAATCTTTTCACAATTCCAAATACACTTATGATGATACTTGTTATTATTTCGGCAATACTTACAATGGTAGCATTCTTTAGTTATATCCCTGATGTTATTCGTCAGGTTAAAGAGAAGAAAAACAAAGCAAAATAAATTAAATAATTATTTTCTCAGGAGAAATTAATGGATAACAAAATGATATGTAGTAAATGCAAAAAACGTCCTGCAGTTATATTTGTTTCAAAAATCGAAGGCGAAAAAACTACACAAGAAGGTTTTTGCATTAAATGTGCGATGGATTTAAACATCGGCCCTATAAAGCAAATGATGGAAAGTATGGGCATCACAGATGATGAATTAGAAGCTGTTTCTGAGCAGTTTGGCGATATG
Source organism: Acutalibacteraceae bacterium (assembly GCA_045587825.1). Taxonomy (GTDB): domain Bacteria; phylum Bacillota; class Clostridia; order Oscillospirales; family Acutalibacteraceae; genus DTU089. The sequence continues at coordinate 2,679 of JAZNCY010000334.1, read as the reverse complement.
CTTGGTGATATGGATGGCTTCCAACCAGGTGGTGCGGGTACAATGCCATTTTTACAGAATCTCTTTAATTCAGATGCACCAAAATCATCTAAAAAAGATGAAGATGCTGATATTGAAGAAGATATAGAAGAAGATGACGATTCTTCAAAAAAGAAAGCTAAAAAGCATAAGAAAAAGACTAAACGTAAATTCTTGAACCTCTATTGTACTGATTTAACAGAAAAAGCAAGAGACGGCAAGATTGACAGAATTATTGGCAGAGATACTGAAATTTACAGAACAATACAAATTCTTTGCAGAAGAACTAAAAATAACCCTTGTCTTATTGGTGAGCCAGGTGTTGGTAAAACTGCTATTGCAGAAGGTCTTGCTTTAAAAATCGCTTCGGGTGAGGTTCCTGCAAAGATTGCAGATAAAGAAATTCACCTTTTAGACCTTACATCACTTCTTGCTGGTACACAGTTCCGTGGTCAGTTTGAAAGCAGAATTAAAGGTCTTATTGATGAAGTCAAGCAAGAGGGTAATATAATTCTCTTTATCGACGAGGTTCATAACTTAGTTGGTACTGGTGGCGATGCAGAAGGTTCAATGAACGCTGCAAACATCTTAAAACCTGCACTTTCACGTGGTGAAATTCAGGTTATTGGTGCTACTACGTTTAATGAATACAGAAAGCACATTGAAAAAGATGCTGCTTTAGAAAGACGTTTCCAGCCAGTAAAGGTTGAAGAGCCATCTATTGCAGATTGTTACGATATGCTTTTAGGTATAAAAGAGTATTACGAAAACTATCACAAGGTTTCTATAAGCGATAATTTAGTTTATAAAGCAGTAACACTTTCTGAAAGATATATTAACGACAGATTTTTACCAGACAAGGCTATCGACTTATTAGATGAAGCTTGTACTTGTGCAAATCTTCGTAATGTTGCAATAAGTGATTACGAGAAGCTTCAAAAAGAATTAGCTCGTCTTGATGAAGAAATTGAAGAAATAGTCAATGTAACTGAAGGCGAAATTGACTATGAAAAATTAGCAAACACAAAAGCAGAAAAAATGAAGCTTGAAGCAGGGGAACAGGAGCTTAAAGAAAAAGCTTCTGACAATGCTGTTACTGAACAGGACCTTGCAAAAGTTATTAATCTCTGGACTGGTATTCCTACAACAAAAATTATTGAGAATGATTTAAGAAAGCTTTCTACACTTGAAGAAAAGCTCAAGTCAAGAATTATTGGTCAGGATGAAGCAGTCGAAGCACTTTGTGCTGCAATAAGACGTAGCAGAGTTCAAATTTCTGCAGTAAGAAGACCTGCATCATTTATTTTTGTTGGTCCTACTGGTGTTGGTAAAACAGAACTTGTTAAACAACTTGCAAATGAACTTTTTGAAACACCTGAAACTCTTATAAGGCTTGATATGTCTGAGTTTATGGAAAAACACAGTGTTTCAAGAATTATAGGTTCACCTCCAGGTTATGTTGGTTACGACGAAGCTGGTCAGCTTACTGAAAAAGTAAGAAGAAAACCATATTCAGTAATTCTCTTTGACGAAATTGAAAAAGCTCACCCTGATGTTTTAAATATTCTTCTTCAGATTCTTGATGAAGGTAAAACAAGTGATGCGCAAGGCAGAACAGTCGGCTTTGAAAATACTGTTATTATTATGACGTCAAATGCTGGTAGTGAGCAAAAAGAATCTGCATTAGGCTTTAACAGAGATGCTAACGATTATTCAAAAGATAAAGCAATGAAAGCCTTAAAAGATTTCTTGAGACCTGAGTTTATAGGCAGAGTTGATGAAGTTATCTTCTTCAATAACCTTAATGAAGAAAATCTTAAGAAAATTGCAGATATTCTCATTGATGAACTCAAAGAGCCACTTAAAGATAAAGGTATCAACTTTGTTGTTGGCAAGGGCGTTGCCGAAATTATTGCAACAAAATCTGTTGATGGTGGCAGAGGTGCAAGAGATATAAGAAGAAATATCAGAAAAGATATTGAAGATAAAATTGCAGATATTCTCATTGAAAGAGCAGAGCAGGAAACAAGTGAAATCAATGTAACTGCAGTTAAAGATGAAATTAAAGTAGATTATAAAAAATAATTTAACTAAACAGCCGGACACTTTTTGTGTTCGACTGTTGTTATAAAACAGGAGTAAAAACTATGGAGAGAAAAGGTATTTATAAATTAAATAAATTCCCACAAAGAATGCGTGAAGTTTTTACTGGTGAAAACGGACTTTTAGCCGATAAAGCGTTATGCTTAGGTGCAGCAGGTGATGGTACTATTTTCATCGGTACAGAAAATGGTGTGAACTATAAAAAAGAAAATGGTGAATTCGGTTCATTTACTTGCGGTGCAGTTTCAGTAATTGCACAATGCGAAGAGGGCAAGGTTTATTTTGCATCAGACAAAACTGTTTATGTTGCAGAAAACGGCAAAATCCGTGAGTTACAAACATTAGAAGAAACAGTTAAAGGTATTACATACGCTACTGAAACATTCCTTATTACTGAAGAAAATATTTTTAAATTAGTTAATGGTAAGTTTGAGCATTTCCATTGGAATGAATTAAAATCTGAGGGCATTTCTTCTGCTCCAGGAAAGCTTATGGCAAACTGTGATACTGCTCTTTCAGTGTTTGTTGGCAAGAGAAAGCACTGGATGTGCATATTCC
>JAZNCY010000333.1:0-3900 GCA_045587825.1 Acutalibacteraceae bacterium | reverse complement strand
GGTAAGCGTTTAAACAAATCACCAGCAAATCTTGAGGAAACTAAAAGCGATGTTCTTTCGTTAGGGTTCGGCGTAAAAACATTATCAATATAACCACCGCCACCAAAAAATGCACCAACTGTTTCACCTATATACGAGAGAATCATATAAAGAATAAGGCGTTGTGCAGCATCTAACGCATAACTGTCACAAATAATTGGTAAAATACAAGTAATAAAACCAACAATTAAATTTGGTATAAGAGATAAGTATTGAAAAGGTTTGAATTTACCCCAACGAGTACGCATTTTATCAATAATAACTGCAGAAAGTGGGTCGTTAAAAAGGTCGTAAATACCAAGACCAATAGCAGCATTGCCGTGTGCTTCGGGGTCAAGTCCTAAAATTTTATACATAAAAAGCTCTGAACCTGTGTCATATTTACCCATCGAAAGTTCAGCAGCAGCACATTTTATAATATATGCTACACGTTCTTTAGTTGAACAGAACATTCTGTTCATATATGCAGGGGTTTCATTCATTTCGAAAACATATTCACGTTCATAAGTTTCTGTTGTTTTATTTTCTTCACTCATGCTTTAACCCCCTCTTTTTCATTTAGTTTTGCTTCTTTTTCTTCCTGAATTTTCGCAAGACGTTTATACATTTCTGCACGGATTTCTTCTTGTGACACACCATCTTCTACCATTTTGAAATATTCTTCAATAGGAATACCACCAACAAAGCACGGAGCGTGTTTAACCTCTATACCCTTTTTGTATATAAGAATATCAACCCAGAAATTAACAAATAACAAAATCAGATATACTATTGGTGCTAAAATAATGCCAATTTCAAAATATGGGTTATCAGGAATGACTAAAAATAAAACACAAGAAATAATAGTCATTACAATAAAAGTAATATCAAATCCATAACAAATTGATTTACCTCTCTTTGAACACGCCATTGTAAGACATACAAATCTTACAAGAAGTAATGCTACTGTTAAAGCAATAAATAATATTGCACCCAAAAATAAAAGTAATGGCACTTTTCCGTCAGTTGTATTCAAAAGTTCCAATAAAGCCTCTATATTCAATTTGTCAATAAAATCTAATATTGAAAACAGACTAAGGAAACCCTCAAACTCAACAAATGGTTCTTTAAACGTACATTTAAAGAAAGGTACAACAATCGCAAGAAGAGGTAAAAGACTTGTAAAAATTCTGATTACCGCAAGTCGAGAACCTACAAAAGATGCTTTTAATCTATCTATTTTCTTCTGAAAATGGTAATACTGCACTTCGGCAATATCTGCATCCTTCATCAAGCGCTCCTGAATATCGTAAAGAACGATATTACCGCCACAGTGAGGACAGTGTTGTTTCCAATCAGTCATTTTTAAATGTTTGCCGCATTTTGGACAATCTGCCAATATAATCACCCCTTAAATATATATTCACATACTTCTATTTTTATAGTTTTTTTCTGATTTGTCAAGATTTTTTACAATAATGTAACCAGTTTTTTTGTATTTTTTTACTTTTTTTGGTATAAATACAACAAAACAATTTAATTGTGTTGGATTATTTAAAAAATGTTAAATTTCAGAAAACAACTTTCAATTCTTAAAAATTGTAGAATAATAGTAGTATAAGAGTTCAATTACATTTTCACAGGAGAATTTTGTTATGAATTTAATTCGTGAATATCTTGAAACTGCAAATATTCTTGCACAAATGGAAGAAGAGGATTTTGAAAATGAAGATTTAGTTCTTGTTTTCAATCAATCTGCCGCAAGAATACGCTTTGTTGCACAAGAAATTGAATATGAACACCCTGAATTAAAAGAACAATTCAAGCAATTACTTTTTATTGATAGCATTACAATAAGAATCTGGGTTGCACATCATATTCTTGAGGTTATGACTTATGATGACGAAACACGTGCTGCTGCATTAAAAGAAATTGCACTTGCAAAAAGACAAAGTGAACCATCTTATGCATTAGGTAACAAAATCTGGCTTGAAAACTGGTTAAAAAAATACCCTGACGATGCTGAGTTATTATTATAATATTAATGGTCTGTGAACGCTAACTGCATTCACAGACCATTTTTTATTTATTCAAATAGATTATACCTGCTCTTGAAACGTTTATTTCTTCAAGAGTATTTTTTATTGTAATTTCAGAAATGGTTTCACCAAGACAGTTAACTACTTTTGCTTTATACCCTTCAGCACCTTTTATAACTACAAAATCTTTCAATGTCGCATTAAGAATTATTGCTTTGTTTTCAAATACTTCAACAAGTGAATTAGTGTAAGGTGTAATAATTTCTTCTCCGTTTAAAGTCGCTCTTGCACTTGAATATTCGGTTTCTGGATTTTCTGCAGTTAATTTACCATTTAAAAGAACATCTCTGTTTTCTTTCCAGAACGAAATATAAAACTTCAACATTCTCTTATGCTCTTCACTCAACTCATTAATTAACACAGAAATTTGTGGGACTGTATAAATAATATTAATGAATTGCTCTGCAGCATTTTCTACGCTATCTGTTTTGTTCCACATAAGCATATCTGAATGAACTGCCGTTTCGCCTGATGTAAATCGCAAATTTATAGCCTGACTACGATTTGTAAGAACATCACCAGGGCAATCACCAACACGAAGCATATTGCCATATTTTCTTATAGACGGACCAACGTAAGACTGACGAAACTCTATTAAAACATCACTTTTAAGATTAGTTAATTTTTCTTTTGTTTCACTCATAAGAGCGTGAATCGCATCTTCAAGAGACTCGTAATCACGATTATTATCACTTTCGAGTGACTTACCTTTTAAGACAAAGCTATCTATAAAATCAAGCTTTAAGCCGTCTAAATCCCACTCTTTAATTGCATTTTCATAAAGATTTGAAAGATAATCTCTCACCTTTTTATATCTTGGGTCAAGTGAGAAGAATGTTTCTTTGTCACCTGATTCATCTAAAAGCATAGTTTTAAACTCTTGGAATCTTTTTGAGTGAATGCCCATAAAAGGAACGGAATACCAGAGCATAACCTTCATTCCGATTTTGTGAATTTCTTCAACTAATTTTTTCATATCACCCATTTTTCTTTTTGAGACTTCCCAATCGCCACAGAAAGCATAACCACGGTTATTGTCATCTGTCTGCCAACCGTCATCAATTATAACAGTCTTGAGACCTAACTCTTTAGAGCTTTTACATTCTTCAATTATTCTTTCAAAATCAAGATTCTGGTGGAAGCTGTACCACAATGAATCCATTGGAAGCTTTGCCATTTCTGGTACAAAAGCACTTTTGTAGCCGCACTCATTTTCCCACCAATTAACAGTATCATAAATGCAATCATAATATTTAATATTTCTGAAATCAAATCTTACAGTTGCATTATACTCGCTTTTTTTATTTGTCTGTAAAGCGAAAAATTCAACTTCACAAATAACTTCGGCATTTTCTTCGTTATACCCCATTCTGATTTTAATAGGAGTATCAACATCAGAAACAGACACACACATTCTGTTATTACCATCAAAACCAAAAAGCTGTTGAATTGGCATACCCGAAGCAAGACGAGAATTGATTTCATTCATTCCCCAGTCTGGTCTTAATATGTGTACTCTGTCAAAGCTACTCCAGATTGCAAGGGCATTAGTGGCAGGAACAACACATTTTAAAATTGTTTTTTCTGGAATTTCATAATTAAATTTTAAATTTAAATCTAAATAAGTAATTTCGTTTACTTCTTTTTTTACAACGTTAATAGCGGCATTTTTATTACCACCAATAATTTCATATTTAAAATTCTTTTGCATTGATATCACCTAATTGTTAAATTCAGCAATTTTTATATACTCAATTAAAGCGCTAAGACTATTTGAAAGCCA
>JAZNCY010000332.1:0-3756 GCA_045587825.1 Acutalibacteraceae bacterium | reverse complement strand
AGCTCCGTGATGGCATACAGGCCGATGGCGCGGGTCTGATAGCGCAGCCACAGGTCCAGGCTCACGAATGAAGCGATGAGCAGCAGCTGCCGGAGCAGAAGGGAAAGCCGCGGCAGCCATTTTGTTTTTGTCAGATTCATAGAATATCCTCATTGATCAGTTGTGTGTAAGCTAACTTATTAATTATAGCATTTTTTGCCTTAAAGACATAGTTGAGGACAGGATCATGCAAAACCCTACGAGGACCTAATTCAATATTTTCTCAACTAATATTGAATTTCATCGGCATAGAAATCTTATAAAATAAAACTTCTATAAACATTATACGATATTTTATTGAAAAGTAAACCTTTTTTTTGCATAAAAACAGACAAAAAATGAAGGTAAATTTTGTTATTGCCCTATATATTGTGGTTTTATTTTATATCATAAGCAAGTAGTCTATTGTTGTTTGTCTGCGGCTTTTTCTGTCAAATCTTGCCAACTTTGATGCATACGCATAAAAATAGAACGTTCACAAAGATGAGAAACTACAGGATTCATATTTTCTATTCTTAATGATTTGTTAAAATCCAAAATTCCGATTTCAACAATCAATTTAGCTATGAATTCATCAATAAAAGATGAACTACAAGCAATAACGGAAGAAAAGTCTAAAACCATAGGAACCTTCATTTTTTTCAAGATGTTTAAAACATCGTTTCTCAATTCTTCACCAGCTGAACGAGTACCCGTCCCAGAACAGTTTTTATATACATCATATCTCAGATAATCGTCGTCTTGCCACATATTATCAATACGAAAATCAAAACCATCAAAGCCATTAATGCTTTTTAAAGCGGTTTTCAGATTTATTTCTTTAGCAAGATTTAATTGGAAATCAACAGTAGTGCCAGGATGCTCTTGATTTATAATTGCACAATTACTGAATTTTTCTAAAGTGTTATTTTTTAGCATTATTGATGATTTACCAGATGTTATTGTTAATTTGCCACCATTTTCTGCCACTATTTGATATAGACCATAAAGACCATTTCCTTGACCTTTACCATCACCGACACCTTCTTGAATTGCCATAGTTAAAGCATCAATTTCAGTAGCTGGTCTATGTTTGCTTTCCGAAAGTGTTTTGAAAATACCTATACCACAGTCATAAACACATATAGCTAAAACTTTCTTTTTACGGTGGTATTGAGCCATTATATAACCAGTGTTTTCTTTGCTATGAACCAACACATTATCCATAACCTCATTTATACACCAAATTAGACCAGACAGAACACCTTCCTCACATTGGGTTGTTCTACTAATACAATCTATATATAATTGCACTAATTTACCCACTTTTCCTATATCATCACTATCAGAAGAATATATGAAAATTTTATCGAGTGGATTCCTGATTTTTTCTAATTCTTCTAATGTTGGGTTTAAAGGTGAGGCAAAGTTACATCTCTGTAAATAACTGTCATCATCTATAATAATATTAAATTTGATGTTGCTATACTTGGTGTAAGTTTCTATTAAAGCAGAAATAGGTAAGCAAGCATCTGGGAAAATACTTTTTTGTTCACATTTACATAATATATTAAGTTCTGATTTTTTGCGTTTGATAGCAAGATTGACACAACGAATAAAAGCGGTAACACAAGAGGGATGGTCCATTCTGTAGATTATAATATCTGAATCTCGTAACGAGACATTAGGCATACGATTTATACTTGCGATTAGGAACACCCCCGGATTAATATAGAATTATAATTTCAATTTTGCATTCGCTGCTTTCATCATTTCAGGTGAAACCTTAATAACTTCACGGTCATAGGTAAGAAGTCCGTTAAGCTCGTCTTCTACGTCACTAACTTCTGTATAAATTGTTGCAGAAAGACCTTTTTCTTTCATACATTTATAAATTCTGTCTTCATAAAGATGCTTAATAGCAGCGTCAAATTTTTCTTGCGCATAATATTTTCTGTAACCAATGAATTTTTCTTTGTTATAGGTGTGCCCTGCAAATCTCATTGAGTAGCCACCAAATTCTGTAAGACCAATAGGACGTCTGTCTTCTTTATCGAATTTAGGGAACATAAATGGTGTGAAGTAAATGTGGAAGCTATTTACATCACCAGCGCCGTGGTCAACCCAACCACTTGCGTGGTCAATAAGTCTTGTAGGGTCTTTTTGTCTATAGAATTCACATGCTTTAACAGAGTCAAACTGTCCCCACGCTTCGTTGAATGGAGTCCAGAGAGCAAGAGAAGGAACATTGTAAAGAAGATTAATCATATCTTCTGAATCTTTATAATATTCTTCTTTGCCTTTTTCATCTGTTCTTGCATAGAATAAATTATTCTTTTTGCCGTCAGGCACTCTGCCAATTTTTTTGTTGTTGAAGAGCATACCTAAGAATGGCAATGTACCAATAGCAAGGAAGTTATATTTTCCACCGCCGTTAATCATATCCTGCCAAACAATCATACCAAGTCTGTCGCAGTGGTAATACCAGCGAAGTGGCTCAATTTTAATGTGCTTTCTTAATGTGTTGAAGCCCAAATCTTTCATTGTCTGAATGTCATAAATCAAAGCTTCATCAGATGGTGCTGTGTAAAGACCATCTGACCAGTAACCTTGGTCAAGAAGTCCGTTAAAGAAATATGGCTTATTATTAAGCATAAATCTTGGTGTGCCGTCAGAGTCAAAGCCAGTGCTGAATTTTCTCATAGCAAAGTAGCTGTCAACTCTGTCTTCACCAGCAGCGAATTTAATATCATAAAGATAAGGATTTTCAGGTGACCAGAGTTCATAGTCTGAAAGCTTAATTGTGCCTTTACCATCTGTAAGCTTTGCACCAGCTTTTATCTGGTCTTTATCCATAATCACAACGCCAATTTCTGGCATTACCTCGCCTGAGTAAGAAACCTCAACGTGTAATTCGTCGTTGTCGATATCTGGTGTGAGCTTAATATTTGTAATATAGTCATAAGAAACCTCTTCAAGCCAGACAGTCTGCCAGATACCAGATTGTGGTGTGTACCATATACCACCACGTTTAAAGGTTTGTTTACCACGTGCCTGACTGCCTGTGTCGGTAGGGTCGGTTACAATAACTCTCAAGTCATTTTCACCATTTAAAATAGCCGCAGTAACGTCAAATGTAAATGGAAGGTAGCCACCTGTGTGCTCACCAATTACAGTGCCGTTCAATGTAACTGTACATTTGTAATCAACTGCACCAAAGTGTAAAAGAACTTTTGATTTTGTTTTTGTGAAGTTGAAAAGCTTCTGGTAATAAAGTGTATCAGTTGGCATTACCCATTTTTCTACGCCACTTAAAATTGATTCAGGGCTGAAAGGAACAACAATTTCACCCTGGAAACCGCTGAATTTTTTATTTTCGCCATAAATAGCGTAATTCCACACACCATTTAAGCAAATGAAGCTATCACGTTTGAATTGTGGTCTTGGATAATCGTTAAGTGGGCAGTTTTTATCTAAAACCTTACCCCATCTTGTCAATAATCTTTCCATAATACCCTCCAAAGAAGAATTAATCATATACATATTTATTTTACCATAAATACACTTGTTTTTCAATATAAAATCACCAATTTACTGTTCTTGGAATAATATGCACTATGGAGGTGCTTTTATGGTAGCAGAAGTATCTATGCTCATTTTTGCAATAATAGGGATACTGAGTATTTTAAGATTTTTAATTTTTAAGTTTATAAGCTTTAAAGAAGAAAAATTTACGCT
>JAZNCY010000331.1:0-11437 GCA_045587825.1 Acutalibacteraceae bacterium | reverse complement strand
AGGATAAAACTGATGCTCTTAATATTATTTTCAAGCAGGATAATACTTGCTTAAATAATGATTGTTATAACATTATTCTTAGCAATAATGCCCTTACTTTCTCTGCAAAAACAATCCGTGGTCTGATTTTTGCTTATTCTCATTTTTTAAGAAAATGCGAATTTAAAGATGGAAAAATCATTTTAACAAAAGATATAAGCGGTACATATACACCAGAAAAGAAAATCCGTGGTCATCAGATTGGTTACCGTACAACTCCTAACACCTACGATGCCTGGGACTATGAGCAGTATTTTCAGTATTATCTCGATATGATGGCATTCACCACAAACACCTGTGAGCATATTCCTTATGAAAAGGGCGTTTCAAACAGAAACTGCCTTATGAAATATGACGAAGAGGAATTTTTAATTGAAGCTTCCCGCCTTGCTGATACTGTTGATATGGACGTTTCTTTATGGCATCCGAATTCAGATGATGAAACACTCGAAGAAGCAGTAGCTAAAAGACGTGAGCTTTACAAAAAAGTTCCACGAATTGATTATTTATTCATTCCTGGTGGTGACCCTGGTGAATATTATGCCGATGAATTCATTGAAAGAACAAAGGCGATTTCAAAAGTGCTTAAAGAAAGCCACAAGAATGCTTTATTGTTTCCATCAGCACAAGCACCGCATAAATATCACGATTGGGGCGACGCTTTAATTAAGGAATTAGAAAAAGAGCCAGAAGAAATTGATGGACTTATTATGGGACCTAATCACGCTTTCCCTATGCACGAATTAAGGGCTAAAACTCCCCAGAAATACCCTATGAGATTTTACCCTGATATTACCCATAATCTGCGTTGCGAATACCCTGTTCATTTCCTCAACGACGACTGGCATTATTCTTTTGCTTCTACTCTCTCAAGAGAAAGCGTAAATCCAAGACCAGTTGAGTTCCATACACTTCACAGATTGTATTCTCACTACACAATTGGTAGTGTAAGTTACTCAGAGGGCGTTCACGACGACCTTAATAAAATGGTGTGGTCACTCCTTGAATTTAATTCAGATTATCCATTAAGAGAAGCAGTTTCTGACTACGTAAGATATTTCTTTTTTGGTACTGATACAGAATATCTTACAGATGCAATTTTAGGCCTTGAGAAAAACTGGGATGGCAACCCGCTCAACAATCCATCTATCAACAACACATACAAAGCTTTTTGGGAGTTAAGATATGATTACCCCGTTCTTGCTGATAACTGGCGTTTTTTGCTTCTTTATTTCAGAGCGTGTTGCGACAGTCTCGTTTTAGATAGAATTAAATTTGAAAACTCTTTGATTGAAGAAGCAAAGTATTATCTGAAAAAATCAGATATACAAAAAGCAAAAGAAATTTTAAATATCGATTTTCCAAAGTGGTATAAAGATTTACATAATGAGATATTTGATTTGGGTGAAACACTCTTTAACCTTATAGGCATTCAGCTTGATGTTGAGCATTACCACACAGATGGCTGGGAGCGTGGTGCAACACTTGACACCATTGACAGACCAATTACAGACAGGTTGTGGCTTTTAAACAGACTAACCTACTGCGAAAACCTGCCACAAAATGAGCAAAATGAGTTTATAACACGTCTTTTAAACAGAAATAAAGTAGCGCCTGACGAATATTACTACTCAGTTGCTTTACACGAGTTAGTTGCTTTGGGTGTTGAGCAGGATGGCGAATTCTATATGAATTTTCAGGGTGACAGACCAACTAACAATGGCTCTTTCCCTATGAGTATGTTAAAAGTCTATGACCATTTCAGCTTCCGTGCAAAGCTTGGTGGCTTTTCTGACTGCGATTACACTCTCACTGTAATTTATAAGGACCACTCAACAGAAAACACTCACCAGAAAATCACCGCTAACGGATTTACTGTGTACGAGGGTGCTTCATTTGGTGGTGAAAGGAACTCACAATTTGATAAAGAAATGCTTTCAGAATGCTTTTTAAGTGCATCATATAAAATACCAAAAGATTTCTTTATAAATGGTACTCTTGATTTATTAATAACAGAAGAAACCAAAGGTATTGAAATCTGCGAATTTTTCATAAAAAAATCCTGATATAAAATTTCAAAGGCGAACATTGTTCTAAAAAAGAATAATGTTCGCCCTTACTGTAATTTTTCTGCAAAAAATTGAAACTATTTTGTAATAAATTGTTGAAAAATCATCCCGGTTTATGTTATTATAGATTGAATATTGATTTCTTTTAATAGAATTCAAAATATATTTCCGCACTATACGGGGGTAACTATGGAAAAAATTCTTTGTGAAAAGTGCAAAAACGCTTATTTACAGAAAAACGAAGACGGGTATTTCTGCTCAAGCTGTGGTATGTTTCATCCAAAAGCAGAAGAAAATCTTCTCTTAGGTGTTCACTGTTATAAAGAAGGCAGATTAGAAGAGTCTTCAGATTACCTTATGAAAGCTATTGTAAGTGATGGTAGCAACCACAAAGCTCTTTTATATAAAGCTTTGGGTGACGGCTTCAAATTTGACGAAGATTCTACCTCTCTTAAAGATATTTATGAAAAAATCATTTTTGCTATTGAGTTAGTTCCAGACAGCGATTTTCCTATGATTTTAGAAATCGCTAACGATGAAATGGAAAAACTTGAATTAGCTCTTGCAAAAATCCATATTAATGCTTTTGAAACTGCAGATGCAGAAAAAATTAAGAGTCTCGTTGCTTTGATATTAAAAATCCAGAAGGAAGCTCTTGATTTCAGACGCACTTTGTCAGATTTTGCTGATAAATTTAACGAGCGCAATAATAACTCACTTATTTTCAATCCTTCAAAATGCTACCTCGTTGCACCTGAATTAGCAAATGAAATAGGTGCTAAGAAGCTTGATAAAATTAAATCAGACGTTGCTTCTCATACTGTTTTCACAGGCATTCTCACAACTGATATAAGAAACCTTGAGATTTATTATCGTTGCATTGTTATGTTCTTTGAAAAGAGCAGAGCGAAGTACGATTTTCTTATGGCAAATGCTGAGAATTTTATAGTTCTTGATAACATACTTGAAGAAGGTAATTACACCTCTGTTCAAGGTACTAAAAACACTGCTGAAAAACTCAAAATTACAGCTTACACCTTCCTTGAAGAAAGCTTAAAAGGCGAAGAAGCAGACGAAAAAGATGGTGAAACCAAATCTGTTGTAATTATCAATGAAGAACCATCACAAAGCGAAAATCAGGAATTAGAAATTGCTGTTGAGGACGTGCAGGTTACAGATGATATTCCTACAACAGAAGAAGTTGAAATTGACACAGTTGATGTAATTGAAGCTGACGACACTGTTATTGAAGAAATAACAGACTTAGGCGAAATTACAAAGACCGAAAATGAACCTGTTGCAGAAGAAAATTTAAGCCTCGAGGATACTCCTGCCCAGCAACACAGTGTTTCTGAGCCTGTTCTTGAAGCCGACACTGTAACAGATTTACCTAACACAAATCTTTCACTCGGAAATATTTTCGGCGATACTTCTGATAGCAACAACACTCCAGCAGAAACCACCTCTGATGATAATGCTGAAGAAACTACTCTGGAAGAAGTTTCTAATGAAGAATTAGAAGCAACCAAAACTGCAAAAACACAAGAATATCCTGAGCTTTCTCAGGAAGAGCAGGATGATATTGCACGTCACGAGCGCTTCAAAGAAATTAAAACTGTTAACACCGAAACAGAAGAATTCCAGAAGCTTGCAAGTAAGTTTGACCGTGCAAGAAAAAATGACCCTGACAGAGAAACAACTCTTGTTCCTAAGAAAAACAACAAACCTAAAATTTTTATTGCTATTGCAGTAATTGTTGTTGTGATTATTGCTATTAATGCAATAAGATTTTTACCTGGCTTTATTGTAGAAACAAAATATGCTTCTGCTGTTGAGCTTCAGGAAAATAAAAATTACTCAGAAGCAATTTTAAAATTCGAAGAACTCGGTGATTACGAAGATTCCGAGAAGAGAATAAAAGAATGTAAATATCAGAATGCTCTTTTACTTATCGAGGCAGAAGATTTCTCAGGTGCAAAGGGACTTCTTAATGAGTTAAAAGGTTATAACACAGATATTGAAACAAAGCTTCAGATTTGTGATTACTCAATTGCAAAAAAATATCTTGATAAAGGTAAATATGACAAAGCAGAAGAGTTGTTCAAGGGATTAGGCGATTATGGTGACAGCAAAGAAATGATTAAAGAATGCTCTTACAGAAAGGCACTCTCCTTCATTGAAGGCAAAAAATACACCGAAGCTATTGAAATTCTTTCAACAATGAAGAAATATTCTGAAGCTTCAGAAAAAATTAACGAAGCAAAATATTTATATGTAACAGAAAATCTTTCTGCTGAAAACGAAACAACTGTTAAATATCTTAAAGAATTAACAAAAGCTAATTACAGAAACAGCGCAGATTTAAAAACTGAGCTTTTGGGTACTTCTGGCGACTCCAGTCTTAAGTTCTTTGTAAATGAAGCCTCAACAGATACAACCTCTACTGTTGATAGTGTAAGTCACTTAAGAAGTGCTTATTTCCACGTTATTGCATCAGATGAAACTTATTATGGTGAAGAGCTTACAATTAAGTACACAACCCAATATAATTACTCTGCATCCGATACAGTAACATTCTCTGAAAATAATACAAGCACAGTCTTTGTTTACCCACCAACAACTACCTCGGGTTATACAGTAACCTTCTCAATTCATTCTGCTGATGGTACAACAATAGGCTCACAAAAAATTACAATCTCATAAAGGGAATGTAAAAAAGCGCAGACCGTACAATAAAGAGATTCTACAATTTATATATTGTGGAATCTTTTTTTGTTTTTAAAATTAAAAACTTTGATTTTTACTACGAACAAACTTCACCACTCGACGTACCTTTGTACGCCTTCGGGCAAGCAAAAAAGACGTATGTCTTTTTTGTTCAGTTTATCCGTTCTGCATCTTTTTTCCTATTCCCTTAAACTTTTGAACTGTAAAAAAGCGCAGATCTCATAATAAACAAGGGTTCTTACAGGAATAAACCTGTAAGAACCCCTTTTCATTCATAAAATTTATGAATTGATTTATTTCATGCCTTCTTCGTAAGCCTTGATCATTTTTTTAACCATCTGACCGCCAACACTACCAGCCTGACGAGATGTTAAATCACCGTTGTAACCTTGCTTAAGGTTAACGCCTACTTCAGAAGCAGCTTCCATCTTGAATCTGTTGAGAGCTTCACGTGCCTCTGGAACTACATTTTTCTTTGATGCCATGTCTTTTTCACTCCTTTTTGAAGATTTGTTTTGCGTTTGTAATCATATTATTTTCTGAAAGAGTGAAATTATTTAAAAATTTTTTTGACAATGTTTGTAAATTTAAAATACAATTATATATAACATCTATATATCACCCCACAAAATATTTTAGTGAATTTTCACTTTTATATTGACTTTTTCCCTAAAAATGATATAATGAACTCATAAAAGCATAATTTTATGCAAAAAAGGAGCCAAATCTGTTATGATAACAAAAAAATTTGACGAGCTTTTTGACAAATATAAAAATTCTAACTACATTTCAGAGCGTCGTATTAAATTAAAATTAAAAGAAATTACTGCTTGCCACGAAGAATGCACCCTTGAAGAGCAGGAATTCACAAACGAAATTATTGATAAATTTTGCGAGTTAATAGCATTATTAGAAGAACGAAATGAAGAGGAACGACAAGCCCTGATTTTTAAATATGATGCTTTGGGTACCTTATCCTCAGGAAATGTTGAAAATTTCGTTGCTTCTCCCAATGAGCATTTACGATATTCTACTGGAGAAGAATTATTGACTGATTTTTATAATTACTTTATAAAAGTAAAAACCGAATCTACTATGAAGGATTATGTAGCAAGAGTAAATACATTCGCCTACTCAGGTAAATATTTATATGAAATGCTTGAAAGTGGTACACTTGGTGTTAAAACCTTTGACTGTGACCCCATACTGTTTACCTACCAGAATATAGAGCTTATTATAGCAAAATTCAATACAAAAGATGAAAACGGTAACTCAATAAAACAAAGGCTTAACATTCGTTCAGCTTTAAGAATGTTGAACGAGTTTAAGAAATATAAAGAATCATGTTAAAGCATAGTGATTTTGAGGAGGAAGAAAAATGAAAATCGAAATCTGTGAACAAATGTTACAGTCTTGGTTGCTGAACTGTAAGCAATGCGAAATTGTACAAACAAACTGGACTATCTCGCCTTTGCGCATTTTTAGTACTAACGAAATAAATGATGTTAAGCGCCTTATGAATAGTATTCAAGACGAACTTAATAACTTACTAGATAACGATTCAATAAACGCTTTGCAAGAAAGTACTGACAACGACGTACTTGAAGAATATTCTTTTGAAACCGCTGACCTTGAACAAATTGTAAAAGCCAAGAAAAAAACAAAAGTTAAAAAACTTAATATTTTGAAAAAAAATAGGCCCGAGCAATTTATTCGTCAATGTGAAATTGATATTGTAGGTTCAAAATTTAATAATGGCATCGCAGAAAGAATTTATTTAATTGATACAGCATTTCATACAAAAGGCTTAGGATATCATGATGCTGTTGCTACAGTCTTAAAAAAAATTATACGTGCAATTTTAGTTTCAGCTATCGTATTCGGAACTAATGTGCCGATTAGTATAATTTTTGCGGCACCATTTTGCAGAACCAATTTGAGCAATGAAATCACAAAAGTTGTAAATAATCTTAGAGCAATAACAGCTCGTGATTATCCCAACATTACTATCAATCTGTATTTCAATGAAACCTTTACTAACGAGGTTTACTTGCCTTTGAATACTGAAATCAAAAAGCTAAATAATGATAATGATTTATTTATGCGCGCTTTAAATTTAGCACATGTTGCTGAAAGTTTTAACTCTGTAGTGAGTGCTTCGACAGGAACAGCCCCTAATACTCCAATTCATTCTGTAAACAATGTTAAGAATAACAACCAAAAGGTAGTTTTCGATATTTTGAAAAACCTTATAAATACAGGAAAAATGACCACTGAATTGCTTAAGAATTTGCAGATACCGGTATATGCTAAAGAAAAATTTAAACTACCAACATATCCCGTTTTGCTGAAAGAAAGTAATTTTATTTTCTCGGCATTTGAAAAGTGCAGATTTTATAAATCTACGATTACTATAAACGGGGATAAATATTTAGTTTGCAGTCAATGGATTCCTGAAAGGATTGCATTATTACAAGACTGGCACAAAACCCTTTAAACAATATACTCACGAGCTCATCGCAAAATTATGCGACGGGCTTTTTTTATACAAAAAACATTCACAAAGAGAAAATTCCCTATTTTTTTAAAAAATTTTCTAAAAAGGCTTTACAAAACGGGAAATTTATGCTACGATATTTTTGCAATCTAAGATTGAAGTTAAAAATTATTGTAAGGAGAATTGATTATGTATTATATGAAAGACGCAAAAACACACGTTGAAGAAATCATAAAAAAAGCTAATCTCGGCGATTCTCAAGCACAATGTTTATTAGGTTGTTATTACTTAGATGGGTATCATGTGCAGCGTAATTGCAGGTCAGCAGCAAAGTGGTTGAAGCTCGCAATTGAACAAGGAAATGAAAACGCACTTTATACCTTGGGTAGATGTTATTGGGAGAGTGAAGGAATAATACAAAACAAACAAGAGGCTTTAAGATTATGGAAGCTTGCCACGTTCAAGGGCGATAATTCATCATTATATCGATTAGGTCAATGTTACTGGAACGGCGAAGAAGTAAAAAAAGACAAAAAAGAAGCCGTAAGACTATGGGAGCTTGCCGCTCAGAATGGTGATGAAGACTCAGCTACTCAGTTAGGAAAGTGTTATTATTACGGTGACGGTGTAAAGCAAGACTATAAAGCTGCGGCAGAATTGTTCGCCTCAGGCAATAATGTTGAGTGGCTTGGGGAGTGTTACCTTCACGGGCACGGTGTACCTCAAAATGTCGATAAAGCTATTGAATTATGGGAATGCTTGGCATATGCCGGAGAAAGTCATATATACATGAAATTAGCACAATTATACAGTGACGGAATTGGTATTAAGCCCAACTACAAGTTAGCATTATACTGGTGGGAGTTAGCCGCTTCTGATGAAAACTACAGTCTCCTAAAAGGTGATCCAGAGGCACAATACAAAATAGCTTGTTGTTATTATGGAGCCAACGGTACAAAGCGCAATGTAAAACAGGCTCGTAAATATTTTAAGTTGGCCATCAGAACCTTTCATAACAGTCACAGAAAGTGTACTATTTCCCAAGAACCTGAATGTGTTATTAACTCACGCAAATTCCTTATAAAACACGGTGACAAAGAAATGTTGGAAAAAGTAAGGGCAGCTTCTATAAACGGTGACAAAAAAGCTACTGAAATTCTTGACGATCTCGGATTAATCGCCAGAAAAATTAAAATTGAAAAAGCACAACCTCTCCCCCCTGTCGCTTTTTCTGTGGGAGATACCGTTTGTCACAAGACCTTCGGCGAGGGAACTGTTATTGAAATCAGGGGTAATATTCTTCGTATTGATTTTAAAGATGTTGGTGAAAAAACCTTAGCAAATTCTGCTTCCTTTTTTTAATATTTTTGGTTTAATCAGCTATCCCTTCCACAATAATTAAAACTAAAATTGATTTTTCCAAAATAGAATAGTATATTTTATATAAATACATCAGAAAAAGAGGGTTAAATATGAGTTACGATAAAATAACAAAAAAAATAATAGAAGACGAAACAATAAACTACGGAATTATATTTGGAAACGAAAAAATCGTTTTCATCAAAACTGGCGCATACGGAGGCATCCGGGGTTATAAGGATAAATATCCTAAAATGGCACATAAAATCCATGATAGATTAGGCGCAACTGTAATATGTGCCTCTAACCCTTATATCGAGAATGGACACATAGCAACAGATAAAGCTTTTATTTCCCAAATAATTTCAAAAATGAAGCTTTCAGAGTACGAGCTTTATTTTTTCGGCACATCTGATGGTGCATATCATAATCTCTCGTTGGCAAAAGAATTCCCTCAATCCGTGAGAATGATTGGTGTTAATCCTTCGTTGATTGATTTTTCTAAATTTAAAGACAAATTGCTCGAATTACCACATATAAATAAAACTCTTATTTATGGCACAAAAGACGAGTTATTTGACATTGTACCATCACTTGAGAAATTAAGTTGTGATAAGCTTGAAGTAATAACCATTGATGGTGCAGACCATGATTTTAAAGGAATGCTTGAAGAATTCATTTCTCTTATTGATTTACTGTAAACTCTTTTTTATTATTACAATTTTTGCTTTTCTTAATCACTAAATAAAACAATTATAATTGTTTGTTGTTTATAAATGGAGGTGCTTTATGGAACTTAAAGATTTTATCGGAAAAATAGTTATTTCAACAAACAACAAAAAGAAATACACACTCTATCGCATAAACGCAGCTTATATTGATGTTGAAGAAGTTGTACCTAAAAAATCAAGTACTCACCCTCATTACAGGTATGAAACTATCAATGGTGACCCTATCACAAATGGATATCTTGCTTTTGAAGATTCAAGTTTAACCGAGCCATTCAAAAAGACTTACAACGAACATTGCGGAAGCAATTCGGGATACTGGGAAGATTATGGTTACTGGTTTCACAAAGATTAAAATTAAAAATATAATTTCAGGAGGAAAAATCTATGAAAAAGCAAAAAGTTGAACGACTTACAGGTGAGTGGGAAAGAACTACGTATGAAATTCTGAAGCAAAGTGATATTCCAATTACCGAAACTCAAAATCTTCTCAAAGATACATACGAGCTTTGCACTATCTACCACAAACAAGAAAATGTACCAAAAGAAATGATAAAGTTGTTTTTCCAAGTCTACAAATTGATTGACTCTGTGAGATATATAGATAGAATTGATATGCTCTCATCGCCTTCAGACAGTGCTCGTCTCGACGCTATCGTTTTTATAGTTGATGCGATTGAATATGGTTTTTATGAAGGTAAATACGAGGACGCCTTCCCCTATATTCAAATAGATGATTCAAACGGCAACTCACACATTTTTAATTTAGAGGAGGATTTTTTAGAAGAGTTGATAGATGCAAACAGATAAATAAATATACTGGAGGTTTTATTATGGCTATAGACGAATTTATTACTTTATTTAATATTTTAGTTGGTTATAACGGCGAGAGTAAAAATATTAAACTTCCAAAGACAATAAAACATATTTCTGACGATACCTTTATGGATCATGCTATTGAATCAATTACAATCCCGTATGGTTTAAAAACAATTGGCAGTTGTGCATTTTCTGGTTGCAAAAACCTAAAAAAAATACATATTCCAGAGAGCGTAACAGAAATTTGTTTTGGGGCTTTCGTCGGCTGCTCTGAGCTTGAAGCCGTTATTCTTCCACCAGATTTAACAACAATCCGCTTTCACTTATTTGCTGGTTGCAAAAAACTTAAATCAATTATTATTCCAGAAAGTGTGACCGAAATTGAGCCAGGTGCATTTCATAGGTGCGATGCTTTGGCTGATGAAAATGGATTTGTTATTATAAGAAATGTGCTCTACAGTTATTGTGGTAAAGAAACAAATGTTGTTATTCCTGACGGAGTGACAGAAATATCCACAAAAGCATTTGAACAGTGCAGAATGATTAAAACCATTTCTTTACCAAAAAGTTTAAAAATAATCCGGAGAAAAGCATTCTATAATTGCAAAAATCTTTTGAAAATTGACATTCCAGAAGGTGTAACTACAATTGATAGTTTTGCCTTTGGATTATGTGAAAATCTCCAAAAAATATCAATTCCACAAAGCGTAACAAGAATCGGTGCAAAGATATTTTTCAATTGCAGGAATGTTTCTGTTTATGCACCTACAGACAGTTACGCAGAGCATTACGCTGAAACATCAAATTTACCATTCGTAGAAATATAAAAAATTATTTAAAAGGAGAAGCAATTATGAGTTTTTATGGTCCATCAGAAACTTGGAAGATTGTATTCTATCCCAAAGATAAAACCGGAGGACAAATGGGAGTCGCTTTAGTTGAGGCTTGTAGTCAACATCATGCGATGATCAATTTCAGACAACAGTACTCTGGTCAGTACACTACTGTTGCAAAATGCGAAAAATTAATTAAATAAAGCAATATAGTCTGCTTTAAAATAAAAAATATATATTTATCAGGAGTGTGAACAAAATGACTCAATTCACTATTAATATGAAAATCTGTGCAACCTGTGCCTACTGGTCAGGCACAAGAGAAACTGATTTCTTCGGAAAACAATATGTGCAAGTAGAAAATGC
>JAZNCY010000330.1:0-5296 GCA_045587825.1 Acutalibacteraceae bacterium | reverse complement strand
TTTCGCCTCTCCTTACAGCTTCAACTGCAGCTTCAACTGGACAGGTATACTGCCTTACATCGATAACACCATCTATTCTTCTGATAGCATCCGAATGGCCTTGGCTTACGCCCTTGCCCCAGAATGTATAATCTCTACCCTCGGGCAAAATTGCATTTGCATATAGGCGGTTTAGTGAGAACATACCAGGGTCCCAACCAACAGAAATAACTGCTACCTTGTTACCTTTTTTTGCTTTTTCATCTACATTAGAAAAATGCTCAGGTATTCTTTTGTGAGTGTCAAAGCTGTCAACAACATTAAAATACTCTGCCATTTTTGGTGTTTGCTCAGGTAAATCTGTTGCACTACCGCCACACATAACAAGAACATCTATTTCGTCTTTGTGATTTAAAATATCATCTGTATGATAAACAGAAACGCCCTCTGTCATAACTTTTACAGTAGAAGGGTCACGGCGTGTAAATACAGAAGTTAAACACATATCTTCATTCTGCATTATCGCGCACTCTACACCCTTTGCAATATTTCCGTAACCGTAAAGACCAATTTTAATCATTTATATCAACTCCATAAGTAGTTTAACTGAATTAACAAAAATATTTTAAAACCAAATGCCCCATTCGTCAAGTATTTTCTTGATGAATAGGGCAATTTTTTATAAATTATGAAGCTTTTTCTTCTGTTGAATCATAACTGATGCTATATCTCTTGATTTCGCCCCATTTTGTTTTCTTACCACGCATAAAGAATATTGCAACCATTCTTGTAAACGCCATAATAAGACGAATGAAGATATTTTCAGGAACACAAAGTAAAAATGCTTTTATAACATCACTTATTCTTAATTTCTGGTCACTATTGAAGTTTCTTGATACAAACGAAATAACTGTAAGCATAGCACCAAACAATGCATAAACCAAGAACAAGGTTAATGCTACCGGAAGATTTAAGAAGCCCAAAAGACCAGCTATAATTGTTAAAGCAATACCCATCAATTCGATGGCTGGTGAAAGCAATTCGTAAAAAAGGAAATAGAAGTAGCTGACAATACTCATTAAGCTTCTATGGGTAAACATACTTTGCATAAGTCCTATATGCCAACGTCTTCTCTGCTTTATAAGGTCTCTCATTCTTTCTGGTGCCTGAGTCCAGCAAATAGCATCGTAAGAATATTTAATAAGGTAAGGAAGCTTATTCTTTCTGTGGTACTCGTGAAGATTCATAACAAGCTCCATATCTTCACCGATACAACCAACTTTATAACCACCAACTGAAATAACTGCATCCTTTTTAAATAAACCGAATGCACCTGAAATAACTAAGTTAGCGTTAAATTTATCAAGGAAAATACGTGATGCTAAGAAGGAGCGTTCATATTCGAGAACCTGAAATGCAGGAAGAAGCTTTTTGGGTAAACGTAATTCTTTTAATTCGCCGTTTTCAAATTTACTGCCATTAGAAATACGAATCATACTACCAACTGCAACAACATCCTGGTTTTCTAAAACAGGAACTGCAATCTTTTTAAGTGAATCTTTTTCAAGAATTGAGTCAGCATCCATACAAACAAAATAAGGGAATTTTGAAACGTTTATACCCATATTTATACTGTCTGCTTTACCGCCATTTTCTTTATCAACTAAAACAATAGAAACGCCATTAGCACTTATACCCTCATAAACATTTAAGGCATCCTTACATTGAACCTGACGTCTTATCGGTCTGTTTACTTTATGTAAATTAAAGTGATTAATAACCACATCTGCCGTGTCATCCTTTGAACCGTCATTAACAATAACAATTTCATAGGTTTTATAATCAAGATTTAAAAGCGACTCAATTGATTTGCAAATTGTAACCGCCTCATTGTATGCCGGAACGATTATTGTTACAGGTACATAATATTCGTGGTGAATCTCGTTTCTTAAGGTTTTTCTTTTAATACCTGTGAAAACCTCATTACTACCAACAATAACAGAAACAAAAAGGAAGGATGCATAACCTATTAAATAAACAACGAAAAAGATTGAGAAAATCTCAATTATAACATTCAATACATCCATTACTTCAGGACTTAATGAAATATTCATACTGTTACACCCTCCTCAACTGTTTTTCCTGTCTTTTCTAACACCTTTGAAATAAGCGCAGATTTTTCTTCATCATTCTTAAATAAATACAACAAGGTTTCCATAGCGTATTTATCATTCAATTCAATTATCTCTTTAATATCATCGTTATCAAGACCATTTGCAACTAAATATTCGAGCGCATTTATTCTTACATACCAGTTACGGTCTGTAATTTTTGATTTTATAATAGCTACAACTTCCTCGCCATTGTAAGCTTTAAGAATCTGAATTGCAAGCATCTGCTTTACCCAGTCAACTGTTTCTGTTTCAAGAACGTTTAAAGCATATTCTTTAGAAGCGGCATTTGATTTTTTCACGAAATAACGCATACAAGCATAAATAATTTCATTTTCGCTTGATTTATGATTTAAAAGCTTCATACAGAATTCTGAAACGTCAACATTTGTCATACGAAAATAATCAAGTAACGCTTCCTTAGTGTGAACATTATATATATCAAAACGCTCAATTAATTTTTTTATGAAAGACTCTTTATCAACATTAGATGTTAATAAACCATCAACGAAAAGTTTTTTATGATAAAAGCCTTCACGCTCGTTAACCTTATCAACAGCTGAAACCAATAAACCTTCTTCAGAAAAGGCATAAAGTGCATCCATAGTATTTGAAAAGGTATAAAGTGATTTTGAATCTAAGAAGCCGAAGAACTGAGAAGCAAAATCTGCAGGAATAGGCTCGTTATAACCCAAAGTAGAAACAACGTAAATATAGAAAGCCTGGTCATAATCTGACTTTTGCTTGTAAACGTCAACCAAGCTGAAAATAACAGGCTTGAACCACGCTTTTACCTCCTGATTCTCGTTAAGGATATTTTGAAGAGCTACTAAATTCTGCGTTTTTGACAATTCCTTAGGTAGCTTTATTAAAAAGCCCATTGAAAATTCGCCATCAGCCTCTCTCTTTTTAATCTCCTTTTTAACTAATTTTTCAAATTTGTTATTCTTTTTGAAAAACTTCATTTTATTAATGTTTTTAGTAAGCAAAAAGCCTATATCAAACACCAATAAAATCACACACATAATCATATAAATCTGAATAATTATGTTCATTTTTCGTTTCGCTCCTTTTTAATTTATTTGTAATTACTTAGTCCAGTAATCTTTTAAAATGTAATAAGACTGTTTAAGCCTTTCGTGGTATTCAGGCTCTTTACCTATGGGTTTTAGCTTAAATCGTGTCATATTGATTTTTTCACTGCCATCACCAACACCAACGTTCATATAATCAATATGCACATACTCCACACCATAAACATCGTAGTAATCATCGTGGATATACATTTTTGTAGGGTCTGCAAAATTTAAAAGTTGCCACGGAATTTTAATTTCTACAAATCCAGCACCGGCACAAAAATCTGCTAAAGAGTTAAAATCCACTGATTCAGGATTAGCGTTACCGTAGGTTAATTTGCCAGTTTCGTATGTTTCTATAAAATTAAAGTGATTGGGATTCGCTGTATTAAATTCATTGAAAGTTATTTGTTTTGTATGTTCTGAATTCTCATTTTCTGAATCAACAGTTTCAAAATATGAATACTTTTGCAGCAATAATTCTATTTCACCAAATTTATCAGAATTTTCATCAGGAAATTCCAACGAAAAAAAGTCATCACCTGAAACTTCATTACTAAACAAAGCTTTTGTCGTGTTATAACGTTCCTGAACCCATACACGACTTTCATTTTTTCCATTCAATTCTATCACAAAATCAGCATCATCACTCATTTCCACAGATAAATTTTCCGCCTTTTTTGAACCCTGAGTAGAAAGTGTATCTATGGGAATATATAGTTTATCAGTATTAACATTAAACCCATTTTGTTCTACCATAAAATAAATAAATTTTTCATCATATTTCATATAGAGTTTAGCGTCATTTTCTTCACTTACTAAGTCTTTCTGTGACCAGTCACTTTTATCACCATCAACATAACAAATGCTTTTTTCTTCACCCGTATCAAAAGATAAAAGACCGAAATATTGCTCGTTTGTCTGATAATCGCTCCAATATGCAGTAGAATTGAGATTCACGTTTGCCATAGTGTTCCACGTACGCTTAAACCATTCATCTTGCCAAATAAAAACGATACCGCCATTACTGCCAGAATTAATAATATCCTGATACATCGAAACAATCGCTTCGCCTTGCTCTGCTTCGCTCATACCACCTTGATTTCTACCTAATCCATCTTCAACTGCTGCTCTACCCCTGGAAGACGGCAAACCAAACTCAGTAATTACAACAGGAATTGTATGATGCTCATTCAACATTTTAAGATATTGTAAATAAGTATTTACCTCATGACTCTCCATAAAACTACAATAGTCAGGATAATAAGGATAAACGTGATATGATGCAAAAAAGCCAGGTTCAAATATCGTTTTCGCATTTATTTTTTCAACATCTACTACTGCCGTTTTTTCAAAATGTGTTGAAATTTTTTCATTATATTGAAACGGATCCGTTGTACACCAATTTGAAAAAGCTATTGTTCTTTGTGTGGCATATCTTTCTGTTTCATAATCTATTACGTTATCACCGATTTTTGCCAAAAAAACTTCAAAGGCACTTGCATCATTTGTATAAACATATTTTCCGTTATATTGTTCATATTTATTGCTTTCTAAATTCGTGTAAGTGATTAAAGTAGATTCCCATTCAACACCTAAAATATAACCATAAACCCACTCGGAAATATCATATTTATAATGCTGTGGAAAAAGCGTTCCGTTATTCACCTTATATCTGCCATGAATTACATCTATAACGATTTTACAATCTTCTAAAAAAGGTTCATAAAAAATATCATCATTAGCGCTATAAATTGAATTTATGAGATAGTCATCTACCCAGACCCCATGAATCAAATATAACGGATTTTCGTTATTCACATTATACTCATAAAAAGCTTCATAAAAGTCAGTAGGGCCTAAAGTGTAAATACGAATTACGTTAGCACCCATATCCTGAATTTGTTTAAACCATTTAAGGTATTCGTTTTTTGTAATAGCTGTATCTGTAGCATAAAACCCTGGTTTACCTAATCCTAAGTTTACACCTTTAACATTAAATTCTTCAAATTCGTCACCAATATCAATGTACAGTTTTTCATTTTCTGATTTCGAAATATATGTAATCTC
>JAZNCY010000329.1:0-1975 GCA_045587825.1 Acutalibacteraceae bacterium | reverse complement strand
AACATACCTTGTGGTGATTTACAAGATGAAAGATTAGGAATGAATTCTGGGTAATAGTGTTCGCAGAATTTAATCCAACCTGGTGAGCAAGATGTGATTAAAGGAAGATTTTCTTTCTTTTCAAATCTCTCAAGGAATTCTGTTGCTTCCTCCATAATTGTAAGGTCAGCTGTGAAGTTTGTATCAAATACTTTATCAAAGCCGAGCATTTTAAGAGCTGCAACCATTTTACCAGTAACGATTGTGCCCATTTCTTTGCCGAACTCTTCACCGAGTGCAACACGAACTGCAGGAGCAGTCTGAACAATAACGTGTTTTGATGGGTCATTAATAGCATCAAATACTTTTTGTGTATCATCTCTTTCTGAAAGAGCACCTGTAGGACAAGCTGTGATACATTGACCGCAAGATACACAAGCAACGTCGTTAAGATTGTATTCAAATGCAGAGCCGATATGAGTATCAAAACCACGAGCGTTTGCACCGATTACAGAGATACCCTGAAGCTTATCGCAGGCTGCAACGCAACGACGGCAGAGAATACATTTTTCGTTATCACGATACATATGAGTTGCAGAATCATCAATAGCATAATTAATGAATGCACCATCATATTTGTTAGCGTCTTCAATACCGTAATCTTTACAGAGCTGTTGAAGCTCGCAGTTACCACTTCTTACACAAGAAAGACATTCTTTTTTGTGTGTTGAAAGGATAAGTTCAAGAGTTGTTTTTCTTGATTCAATTACTTTTGGTGTATTTGTGAAGATTTCCATACCCTCGTTTACTGGGAATACACAAGATGCAACAAGGCTTCTTGCACCTTTTACTTCAACTACACAAATACGGCAAGCACCAATAGCATTTATATCTTTAAGATAGCAAAGTGTAGGAATTTCAATACCTGCACTGTGTGCTGCTTCGAGAATTGTACTTCCGGCAGGAACTTGATAGTCGAAGCCATTGATTTTAATATTAACTAAATTTTCCATCGTAAGTTCCTCCTTATTTATTTATAGCCTTTGGCTTACAGTTACCGATACAAACACCGCATTTTACGCACTTGTCTGTGTCGATTGTGAATGATGCTAATTTGTGACCAGGAGCGATATAATCTGTTCTTGTAATTGCTTCAACAGGGCAGTTTCTTGCACAGATACCGCAACCGATACATTTTTCTTTATCAATTGAGAATGAAACGAGGTCTTTACAAACACCTGCTGGGCATTTCTTGTCAACAACGTGAGCGATGTATTCATCTCTGAAGCGTTGATATGTAGAAAGAACAGGGTTTGGAGCAGTCTGACCAAGACCACAGAGTGAGTTTTCTTTGATGTAGTTACAAAGTTTTTCCATTCTGTCGAGGTCTTCCATTGTACCTTTACCGCTTGTGATTTTTTCAAGAATTTCAAGAAGTCTTCTTGTACCAACACGGCAAGGAGTACATTTACCGCAAGATTCATCAACTGTGAATTCAAGGAAGAATTTTGCAATATCAACCATACAGTCGTCTTCGTCCATAACGATAAGACCACCTGAACCCATCATTGCACCTTTAGCAACGAGGTTGTCATAGTCGATTTCAATATCAAGTAAGTCTGCAGGAAGACAACCGCCTGAAGGACCACCAGTCTGAGCAGCCTTGAATTTTTTACCATTTGGAATACCGCCACCGATATCTTCAACGATTTCACGAAGAGTAGTACCCATTGGAACTTCAACAAGACCTGTGTTATTGATTTTACCACCTAATGCGAAAACTTTAGTACCTTTACTTGTTTCAGTACCCATTTTGTTAAAGAATTCTGCACCATTAAGAATAATTTGTGGAATATTAGCAAATGTTTCAACGTTGTTTTCAGTTGTTGGTTTGCCAAAGAGACCTTTAACTGCTGGATATGGAGGACGTGGACGTGGTTCACCACGATTACCTTCAATAGAAGTCATAAGAGCAGTTTCTTCACCGCAAACGAAT
>JAZNCY010000328.1:0-2163 GCA_045587825.1 Acutalibacteraceae bacterium | reverse complement strand
GAGTAATGAGTAAAAAATTTAAAAAAGTATTATCATTTGCTTTGAGTGTAGTTATGTTACTTGGAATACTACCATTGAACTTAATTTTAACGAATACCGAAAGTGCATTTTTAGAAAATCTTGGGGGATTTTTAAATAAAGCATTAAGTGGGATTAATGCATCAGCTTTTACTTTTGGTGGTTCAACTACGATTGTCCCAACGGTTGTTTATGATGAAGAAACTGCTACGTTAACAATTTCGGGTGCAGGTAATATGTATGACTATAGTCCCGAAAATCGTCCGTGGGCAAAGTATGCTGAAACCTGTGAAAATCTTATAGTTGAATCGGCTATTACAAGCATTGGCTCAAAATCTTTTTTCAACTTCATTAAACTTAAATCTGTCACTATAAAGGCGAATATTACCTCAATATCAGGCAACACGTTTGAAGGCTGTACTTCTCTTGAAAGTATTGTTATTCCAAACACAGTAACTTGGATTGCTCAGGATGCTTTTTTGAATTGTATCTCTTTAAAAAATGTTACTCTTCCTAAAAATCTTGAATATTTAAGTGGCTTCAGAGGTTGCACCTCATTAGAGTCGATTAATATTCCATATAAGGTAATATGCATAAATAGTGGTTGCTTTGATGGATGTACCTCTCTTAAAGAGGTTAATATGCCTTATGGTGTCAGGAGTATAAATGAATATGCTTTCAGAAATTGTACTGAGCTTAAGAGTATTTCTTTACCCGAAACACTTGAAGAAATTGGCAGATATGCTTTTCAGAACACAACGGCTTTGGGCAAAAATTTAGTTATTCCTGATTCAGTAGTCAGAATTGGACTTGGTGCATTCTCGGGTTATCATTTTGAAAGCATTAAAACACCATTTGTTGGTTCGGATGTAACAAATAATGAAAAAGATGCTGATATTTATTTTTTAGGTTATTGGTTTGGTTCTTATGAGTATGAGAATTCCTATGAGTGCTCTTATTCTAAAAAAACGTATTATTTGCCACTAACTCTTAAAAGCGTTACTTTGACTAAATATCTGTATGAGGATAATTTTAAAAATGTTAAAACGCTTGAGGAAATAATAATTCAGGATACAGTAAAAGCTACCACTTTCCCTGATAGCTTCGCTTTTGGTTGCACCGCTCTTAAAAGTGTTGTTAATAATTCAGGAACAATAACCTCATTTGATGCTAATGCATTCCGCAGTTGCAGCGAGCTCGAAAGCATCCAGATACCACAAAAGCTTGAGGTTATAGGAAGTATGGCATTTGCATATTGCAAAAAGCTTTCAGATATCACTTTTCCGTTTAAAGACTTTGTAATAAAACAGGAAGCCTTTTTAGATACAGCCTTTTTAAATGAGTATGAGGGCGATTTTGTTGTAGTAGGTGATGGCGTTCTTTTAAAATATATAGGTGAAGCTACGAACGTTGTAATACCATCTACAGTAAAAAGAATTTCTACTTCATTTTACAATTGTAAACATATAACAGACGTTACTATTCCTGATTCAGTTCTTTATATTAACCAATACAGCTTTTATGATTGTAAGGAACTGAAAAATCTTTATATACCTGATTCGGTTATCGAAATATCACAAAATGCATTTTATTATATGAGCGACAAGCTTAATTTGTCTGTACCATTTATAGGTAAAAACCGAAGCGTAGTGTCAGGTAAGGCAGATGCTAAGGTTATATATTGGTTTGGTAATAACAGTAATAGTATCTCTTCGCTTACCTTGCGTAAGGGTGTTGCTTTCAGCGAGTGTGGCAAGGGGATGAGAATTAAAACGCTCAATATTGAAGCTAATGTAGAAAAACTTATGAAAAGCTGCTTTAGTGGCTCTGGTATATATTATCTTAATATAAGTCCTGACGTTAAGTTTACAGAAATTCCTGATAAGGCTTTTTCGGAAAACTATATAAAAACACTTGTTATTCCGGGTGTTATAAAGGTTATAGGTACAGCCTTTATCGATAACGAAATAAAAGAGCTTACACTTTCTGAGGGTGTTGAAGAAATTAATTCTTCCTTTAGAGGCGCAAGATTTACTTCTGTCTTTTTACCTGAAAGTCTTATAAGCATAAAAGGTACGGCATTTGAAAACTCATATTACCTTAAAGAGGTTTCTATAGGTAAAAACGTTTCTTTTATAAGTGAGA
>JAZNCY010000327.1:0-12246 GCA_045587825.1 Acutalibacteraceae bacterium | reverse complement strand
CAGCGTATAATGGTGTAAGGGCATTTTTAGTGTCACCTGTTAACTTCTTAAGGCACATTAAGGAGCGTAAGGTATGAGAGTAGAAGTTTTAGTTTCAACTATGCACCAAAAAAACTGTGATTTTCTTGAAAAAATGAATATTAAAAGAAATTCCGTTGTTATAAATCAGACAAATTGTGATAACGGTTTGGAAGAGGTTGAATTTAAAGATAACATTAAATTTATCTCGACAAACTCACGTGGCGTTGCAAAGAGCAGAAATATGGCTTTAATGTATGGTGCAACTGCTGATATTTGTATTTTAGCAGATGACGATATGCAATTTTCAGATGATTATGAAAAAATTGCAACCTCGGTCTTTCAGAAATATAATGCAGATATTATTATTTTTAATCTTATTGAAGATAAAGATGCATTAAACAGAAAAAATGAAACTGTTAAAAAAATTAATATTTTTAACTATATGAATTATGGTGCTGCGAGAATCACTTTTAAAACCAACACGATTAAAGAAAATAACATTTTATTTAAAGAAGCCTTTAACGGTAATGCACTCCCCACTTGTGGCGAAGACACATTATTTTTAAGAGAAGCTCTCAAGAAAGGTTTAAAAATAATAGCTGTACCAGAAGCACTTGCTAAGCTTCAATCAACAAGAGAATCTACCTGGTTTAAAGGTTACACAAAAGAGTATTTCTTTGATAAAGGTGTTATTTTAGGAATTGCTCACCCGGTTTTAGCTATTCCGTTTGCTTTGTTTTTGGTGTTAAAACACGAGGAATATAGCGAAAGTGGTTTCAGCAAATTAAAGATTTTCAAAGAAATTTTTAAAGGTATTTTATTTGTAACAAAAAATCATATCATAAGGAGACAAAAATAATGACACCTATTAAAATACCACCATATAACTGGTTTATAAATAAAAGTGATAATAAGCCTGTTTCTAACATTTACACAGGCTCGTGTGATACTGAATCGGGCAAAGGTACTGTTCACAAAACAACGTTTAATTACAAGGTTTTTGTTGTTGATATCGGTACAGAAAATGCACGATTTGTTGCAGAGTGTTTCTCTGTTGCTCCTTTAAATGATAGTTACCAAAAGCAAGATATAGGAAGCAAAGAAGCCTCTTGCTCTGACGAGGGTTTAATTGAGCTTAATAACTGGCTTAATGAAGAACACAAAAAATTTATTGAGAATTAAAACAAAACAACTGAGTAATTTATTAATTACTCAGTTGTTTTATGTATTCGGTTAATTCATTCCAATGATTAATTGTAAGATATTCTCTGTTATCAGAATTAATTTCCCAGCTTAATGGTTTAGCTTCAGAAACTTTTAGCAAAACTGTAGAAAGTCCCGCGTTACTTCCGCCATCTACATCAGGTATTTTACCATCACCACAATACCAGCACTCCTCTGGTTTCAGACCAGCAAAGTTTACAGCACACTCAAAAATATTTTTACAAGGTTTTGAGAAAAGAATATCGGCACTGGTTAAAATAAATTCAAATTCAGACGTCGGAATCCATTGCTTTAATGCAAGAGCCAAGCTTTCACCACTCATCATATTATTGCTGATTACTGCGGTGCGTATATTTAATTCTTTTAATGTTTTTAAAAGCTCAGGAACGCCAGCTATAACAGTTCTTGTAGAATTAAATCTATCAAAAATCTCTTCTTGCTCTATAACAGGAAGATTAATTTTTAAACCCTCCTTCATTGTAGCGTATTTTATAACTGCTGATAACGGAACATCGAGTGTAACACCTGATTTTGACTTGAAGCCTGTGGTTTCAGCTAAAAATTCATCCCAACGAGAAGCTAATTTTTCTGCACTTGTAGCTTCGGGATTTTCTGCTCTTTGCAATAACGCTTCAAAGCCTTGTGTTGGATTACACTTGCCATCACAGAAAAGTGTTCCACCTACGTCAAAGAGTATCATTTTAGGTTTTTTATTGTATGACATAATCTCACCTGTTCACACTATATTTTTATTGAATTTCATTAGCATAAGGAATAGATTTTGACGCACCTTCTCTGCTTACTGTTATTGCAGATGCTTTAGTTGCATAGAAAACTGCATTTTCTAAAGTTTCGTTTTGTGAAAGCTTTGAAACTAATGCACCAACAAAAGTATCACCTGCAGAAGTGGTATCTACAACGTTTGTTTTTATAGCAGATTTAAAAACAACTTCATTTTCAACACTATATGCACAACCACGCTCGCCAAGTGTTATAATTATATTTTTAACACCCATTTGTTTTAATTTTAAAATTGCTTTTTGGGTGCTTTCTTCATCACTTGGGTAAATGCCCGTTAAATCGTGTGCTTCGTGTTCATTTGGAATAACAAAATCTATCTTTGAAAACACTTCTTTTGGTAATTCTTTATATGGTGCGGGGTTAAGAATTATTTTTGTGCACGATTTATTTGCTATTTCGCATACTTTTAAAACAGTCTCTACAGGAATTTCTAACTGCATAACACAATATTCACACTCTGCAATTAAATCGCTATAACTCTCAATAACTTCTGGTGTGAGTTCTGCATTTGCCCCAGCATCAAGAATAATAAAATTGTTACCATCAACAACAGTAATCATTGCAATTCCTGTTGGTGTTTTTTCTGTTTTAAAGCCTTTAAAATTGACGCTATTGCTCTTTAACGTATCAAGTAATAATTCACCGTTAGCATCTTCACCTACTGCACCTAAAAACGAAACGTCACCACCTAATTTTGCAATAGCAACTGCCTGATTTAAGCCTTTACCACCAGCGTTAATTTGAAAATTATTACCTGTTAGAGTTTCGCCCAAAACTGGCATTTTAGGTGAATGAATAACTAAATCAGCATTCATACTGCCGATAACAATAATTTTTTCTGGCACTTTAACACCACCTTTTAGTAAAAAAAGTATAACACGTATATCTTAATAAAATAAGTTTTGCTATATAAATTCAACAGTTTTCAACAATTTTCGTTTTGCAATACATAGTTTGATAAATAAGTATAAGAATTAAGTAAGGTATATTCAACCTAACTTGTTCTTTATGACGAATTATGTTATAAAACCATAATCGTATCTTAAAATAATTAGATTTTATATTCATATAATTTATTCACTTAAATATTTTTTCAAATCAGAACATAATCTATCTCTCGAAAAAACATCTATTGCTCTTTGTCCGGATAACATTGAGCTAAAGAATATTCTATATTCTTTGTTTTCGAATTTATAATTTACATAGCTTGGATATTTGTCTTTTTCGATTTCACTGCCTTTGTTTCGTATTTCGTCATATAAATTTCTCGACGCTGTTGCATTCGGAATTAATATCGCTTTAATTTCATGACCTTTTTCGGTTATCGCTTTTATATGCATTTCTAACATAGATGAATAATAGTTTTTGTAGTTAACATCCTCGGTCTTTACAAATTCTAAAAATTTTGCTTGATTGGTTTCGTGATAGTAAAAAAATTCACCAATACAAATAGAATATGTTTCATCTTTATATCTTGAATAATAAGATAAAATTTGATTTTTGAATTTGTGTAATGCACTATCTTTTTCTATCATTTTGTTTATATCACATTCCGATAAATTACACCAATCCCATTTAACAGCAGCATCTGTGGCATCGGAAAGAAGTGCAAATATAGGTTTATAATATTTGTTATACGTTCTATTTTTAATATTAGTTTCATCTAAAGAATATAAATATGTGGCATTCACTTCGGCTTGGGCATCGTTCTCATCTCCAGCTGGATTGATGCCAAATACCAAAATATATTTTTTATTTTTTCCGCTATCAGTTATCCTAAAACCGTTCGTTGATAAGCATTCATCACTATAATTACAAGAATCTTTTAGTACACTTTTTGTTTTTTCTATAAAATCTATATTTGTGATAGTATTTTTGCTTTGCGTTTCTCTACTTTGTTTAATTGTATTCATAATAAACGCCCTCCTATAACTGGATTTATTATAACAAAAACACATTAAAAAGTAAAATTAAATAGTATCCCACCTTTTCTTACAAATACTAACATCATAATTTGAATGTTAAGGAGAAGATATATATGAAAGCAACAGGAATTGTCAGACGAATTGACGATTTGGGAAGAGTTGTTATTCCTAAAGAAATCAGAAGAACTTTAAGAATCCGTGAGGGTGACCCATCACATACAACATTGACAGTTTTCGACAAGTTTTGCTGGGCTGTACATAGTGTGGTGGGTGAATAGGTATAATAATGGTTTGACATAAAACAGAAAATTTGGTATAATTAAGGTGCCTTTTAAGGCAGAGAGGAGTTGGTTGTTTTGACCAAACTTTTGACTTTGCCTGCTCCCTTACATTGAGTTTATCATCGTGGTGCCAAAGCACGTAAAACTGGGTTCAAGATAGTTAAGGATATGGCGTTACTGCGTGCAGAGAAGCACGTATAAAAAACGCAAGAGACGGCACTCGTAAAAATGCTTCACCATATTACTGGCTACTCGATGACTATCAGCGATTAGGCAATTTGCAGAACTCAAACTGCTAAAGTGATTGTGTTTCTAAAGAAATACATAGGCATTTTGTGTATGATGAAAATCTGCAAGAAATATTGGGTA
Source organism: Acutalibacteraceae bacterium (assembly GCA_045587825.1). GTDB lineage: Bacteria > Bacillota > Clostridia > Oscillospirales > Acutalibacteraceae > DTU089. The sequence continues at coordinate 7,625 of JAZNCY010000327.1, read as the reverse complement.
AAAAAATTGAGCAAAACACCAAGCAAAAAATGCCTTTGCTTGGTGTTTTTGTTTATGTTAATTATTTATCTTATTCCAACCTGTATCATCATCTTCATAGGAAGACAACATTGTTTCTATCTTTGATGCTACAATAGTAAAATAATCCCTTGTAACTTCATTCATATTCTCATACAAATATTTAATTCCCCTATCTAACAAATCGTATATTTTTATCATTGTTTGTATATATGGATGTAATTGAGGATCTACTTGTTTTGAACTTTGAAATATAGTATAACAAAAAAGAATATCAGTAATATCTTCATCTAATGCAAGCACACATTCTAAATAATGTCTATAATAAATAAAAGTTGTAATACAATTAGTTCCGAGTTTAGTTTGCGGATTATCTTTTGCTTTCTGTAATTGTGCTAAACTTAATTCTAATCCTGCTAAGAGTAAATCCGTCTTTCTATCAACATTTTCTTCTACCAGCAAAAAATTTATTGCATCTTTGCAATGCGATACAACTTGCTTTTTGTCATCAACATCCCATAAAGCATCAATTATAAAGTGGATTTCATCCAATGCCTCGTTATCTTCAGATTGATTCGAGTGAACTTTATCTTTTTCTGGTTTTTCCTTAAACAAATCTCGAAACCCCATAATGTTTTCTCCTATAAAATATTTATTTCATAATACCACAATAAAATTAAATTGTAAATCAAAACAGTATAAATTCCCTTTAATCACAAATACTAACAACATAATTTGATATTAAGGAGAAGATATATATGAAAGCGACAGGAATTGTCAGACGAATTGACGATTTGGGAAGAGTTGTTATTCCTAAAGAAATCAGAAGAACATTAAGAATCCGTGAGGGTGATCCACTTGAGATTTTCACAGCAAGTGATGGTGAGGTTATTTTCAAAAAATACTCACCTATGGGTGAAATTTCTGAATTTTCAGGTCAATACTCAGAGGTTTTAAGCAGAACTTCAGGTATGGGTGTTTTAATTACAGACCGTGACCACGTTGTTTCTGTTTCAGGTCTTTCTAAAAAAGATTTTATTGAAAAAAGAATATCTAAAGAATTAGAAGATATTATGGAAAACAGAGTTAATTTCATTAAATCAGGAACAGAAAAACCGCTCTACCCTATTGAAAGTTCTGATTTAGAGGCTGCTATTGCCTTCCCTATTATTGCGGCTGGTGATATTTCTGGTGCGGTTATTTTTGTAGCTGACAGCACTAAAAAACAAGTAACGGAAACTGAGATTAAATTAGCTCAGGTTGCGGCTTCCTTTTTAGGTAAACAGATGGAAGAATAATGTGTAAAATTCTGAGCTTCTAATCTGTGCACAAATTACAAACTTTTTTCCAATTAAGTTTATTTCGTTGATAAATAACACTTCTTGTGGTAGAATTAATTTGTGTGGGATTTCCACAGTTAATTTACTACAAGGAGTTTTTTATGACTTCACGAGAAGAAAGAACCGAAAAACTTGCAACGAATTTAGATATTTTCGTTTGTGAGGCACATATTTTTACTTCTGATGCTATTCTCTTGGCAGATTTTTGTAAACCAAGACACAAAGATAAATGCTGTGACCTTGGTACTGGTAACGGAATCATTCCACTTTTGTGGTTAAGAGATTTTAAACCTAAAGAAGTCTTTGGTGTTGAATTAAGCAAAACGGCTGTTGAGCTTTTTCAAAAGACGTTAAAACATAATAATATTGAAGATAAAGTTAATTTATATCATATTGATTTAAAAGAAATCAAAGGCGTTTTGCCTAATGAATATTTTGACATTGTCAGTATTAACCCACCATATAAAAAACTTGGCACAGGTATTGTAAACGAAGGTGAAGATTATAAAAATGCTCGTCACGAGTTTAACTGCACCCTTTATGATGCTGCAAAGGCTGCAAATTATCTTTTAAAATTCGGTGGAAGATATTGTATGTGTCAAAGACCAGAACGACTCCCCGAAATGTTTCAGGCTATGAAAGAAAATAAAATTGAGCCTAAAATTATGAGAGAAGTCATTCAAAGAAAAGGTAAAGAGCCGAGTCTCATTTTACTTGAGGGTAAAAAAGGCGCTATGGAAGGCTTCAGAATTTTACCACCACTTTACATTGAAGATGATAATGGTAATTATTCAGAAGAAGCAGACTCTTTATTTAACGCTTACAAGGTAAAAGAATTATAATTTACATAAAGAAGGTTTTATTATGAATTACGACGTTGTTATTGTTGGTGCTGGTCCTGCTGGTATTTTTACTGCATTAGAGCTTATTAAGCTTGGTAGCAACAAAAAAATTATTATTATAGAAAAAGGTCAACCAGTTGAAAAACGTAGTTGCCCTAAATCCAAAACTCAACAATGTGTAAACTGTAAACCTTATTGTCATATTACAACTGGCTTTTCAGGTGCTGGTGCATTTTCTGATGGTAAACTCTCTTTAAGCTACGAGGTTGGCGGCGATTTACCTACACTTATCGGTGAGCTTTACGCTCAGGATTTAATTAACTATACAGATAAAATCTACCTTGAATTTGGTGCTGATGAACACATCGAGGGCATTAATGCAAGTGAAGAGGTTAAAGAAATAAGAAAAAGAGCAATTCAAGCTGGTTTAAAGCTTGTTGACTGCCCGATTCGTCATTTAGGCACTGAAAAAGCACAGACTCTTTACTACGAAATTGAAAAATATCTTCAGAACAATGGCGTAGAAATGATATTTGGCTATGAATGTACTGATATTGAGATCACTGATGGAAAATGCCGTGGTGTTTATATTACCAATGGTAAAGATAGTAAAGAAATCAAGGGCGAAAAAATTGTTATTGCAACTGGTCGACGTGGTGCAGACTGGCTCGAAAAACTCTGCTCAGAACACGGAATTGAACATCAGGCTGGTACAGTTGACATTGGTGTTCGTGTTGAAGTACGTAACGAGGTTATGGAAAAGGTTAACAAAGCACTTTATGAATCAAAATTAATCGGTTACCCGAAGCCATTTAAAAACAAAGTTCGTACTTTCTGCCAGAATCCTGGTGGATTTGTAAGTCAGGAAAATTATGACAATGATTTAGCGGTTGTTAATGGTCATTCTTATAAAGAAACCAAGTCTGACAACACAAACCTTGCTATTCTTTGCTCGCACAACTTTAATTACCCATTCAATCAACCTATTGAATACGCTCAAAAAGTTGGTGAACTAACTAATATGCTTGGTGCGGGTCACATACTCGTACAGAGATATGGAGATATTCTCGACGGTAAAAGGACTTGGCCAAAAGAACTCGCTCAGAGTAACTTGAGACCTACTCTTCCTGATGCAGTTGCCGGTGATATTACTGCAGCAATGCCATACAGAGCGATGACTAATATCATTAACTTTATTCAGGCAGTAGACCACGTTGTGCCTGGTTTTGCTTCAACTGAAACATTACTTTACTCCCCTGAACTTAAATTTTACAGCAATAAGATTAAAATGGATACTGACCTGAACACAAGTGTTGACGGACTCCATTGTCTTGGTGATTCATCTGGCTGGACCCGTGGACTTATGATGGCTTCTGTTATGGGAGTTTTAATGGGAAGAAAAATCATTGAAGGAGAAAAACAATGAAAATCAAGGTGAAAAGCTTATCGTACGATGAGGTTTTAGCCTTACCCGATAATAAGCGTAAAAAACCCAAAAATCAGGATATTATTCTAAGGTATCTTTTAAAGATACTTGGTAGAATGCTTTTGATTCCTAATGGTTTTAAATGTAAAAAGGATGATTTAAAAAAGCTTGTTAAAAATGAACCTTGTTTAATTCTTATGAATCATTCTTGCTTTACCGATTTGATGATTGCCGTTTCTATCTTTTCACCAAGAAAGTTAAATATTGTTTGCACCTCTGACGGCTTTGTGGGTAAAGAAAGGCTTATGAGGGGTTTGGGTTGTATCCCTACACAAAAATTTGTTACTGATATTCAGCTTGTGAAAGATATTATTTACTGTATAAAAACATTAAAATCTTCTGTTCTGATGTATCCTGAAGCAAGCTATAGCTTTGACGGAACTGCAACGATTCTCCCTGAAAGTTTAGGTAAGCTTGTTAAAAAATTACAGGTACCTGTTATGATGATTTCAACAAAAGGTGCATTTTTGCAAGACCCTTTATATAACAATCTTCAAAAAAGAAAGGTTAAAATCTCTGCTGAGGTTAAATATCTTATTTCTGCTGATGATATTGAAAATAAATCTGTTGACGAAATTAACGAAATAATTAAAACTGAATTCACTTTTGATAACTTTCGTTATCAGCAAGAAAATAACATTAAAATTACTGAAAGCTTCAGAGCAGATTATTTGCATCGTGTTTTGTATAAATGCCCACATTGTCTCAGTGAATTTACTATGAACGGCAGTGGTGACAGTATTATTTGTAATAATTGCTCAACTGAATATCATCTTACTGAAACAGGATTTTTAGAATGTAAAAATAATGTTAGTAAATTTAGCCACATACCCGATTGGTACAACTGGCAAAGGAAGTGTGTAAAAGAGGAAATTATTAATAACACATATAATTTTGATTCAAAAGTTAAAATTATGGTGTTAAAGGATTTTAAAAATATATATGATATAGGCTATGGCAAGCTCACACATACTCTTAACGGCTTTACCTTACATTCTGATGATTCAAGGCTTGAATACACTCAATCTGCGAAAGCATCATATAGCTTGTATTCTGATTTTTATTGGTACAGCATAGGTGATATAATCTGCATCGGTAATAACAAAATGCTTTATTACTGTTTCCCTGAAAATAGTAATTACTCTGTAGCAAAGGCAAGACTTGCTGCTGAGGAGCTATACAAATTAAAACAATAAGTTTTTTAGCAAAAAAGCAACCCCTTCGTTTGAAGGGGTTGTTTGTTTTAGTTATTAATATTTGTCATCGTAACTATCGAAGTTATAGTCCTTTGATGAGTCGTAGTTATTAATTTCTGGTATCTCCATTGAAGCCTGTGTAGAAACATCTTTAAGCTGGAATGCACCAATGATTTGTTTGAGCATCTGAGCCTGACCTGAAAGTTCTTCTGAAGCAGAAGCACTTTCTTCTGAAGTTGCTGAGTTAGTCTGAACAACTGCAGAAATCTGTTCAATACCAGTCTTAAGCTGTGTAACTGCTGTCGCTTGTTCTTCTGAAGCAGAAGCAATTTCATCAATCTTACCTGAAACAGTATTAACCTTTTCAACAACTTCAAGAAGTGAAGAAGCTGTTTCATCAGCAATCTTTGTACCGTTTTCAATAGCTTTAATAGCACTTTCAATAAGAACTGTTGTGCTCTTTGCTGCCTCTGCTGATTTTGCTGCGAGATTACGAACTTCATCTGCAACAACTGCGAAGCCTTTACCTGCCGCACCTGCTCTCGCTGCTTCAACTGCTGCATTAAGAGCTAATATATTTGTCTGGAATGCAATATCATCAATAGTTTTGATAATCTTGCTGATTTCGTTTGATGTGTTAGTAATGTCATTCATTGCAACAACCATTTCTTGCATCTGAGCATTACTTTCATTGATACCATCTGAAGCAATATTTGCTTGCTCTGTAGCTTCAACTGCATTCTTAGCAGTATGGTTAATATGCTCAGAAATTTCAACAATTGTAGCAGAAAGCTCTTCAACACTACTTGCTTGTTCAGTAGCACCTTGAGAAAGAGCCTGAGCACCACTTGCTACCTGGTCTGCACCATTTGCAACCTGCTCTGAACCTTGGTAAATCTGATACATTGTATCTGTCAAGTCAACAACAATCTTGTCGAGTGACCCAAGAAGTGGAGCAAAGCCACCAACATAAGCCTCTGGATTTTCTGAAGAAACATTTAAGTTACCCTTTGCAATTTCTGAAAGAATATTACCTTGGTCATTAACGATTGTTCTTAAGTTATCTGTAATTTTAACAGTTGCATTATAAACCATACCTGTTTCGTCCTGAGACTTAACTGTAGGAACTTCTGATTCGATATCGCCTTCAGCAAGTTTTTCAAGTCTATCTGCACATTTCTTAAGTGGGTCTGCAATAAGCTTAGAAAGAACTATACCATAAACTATTGCTATAATGCAAACTAAGAGAATCATACCATACATAAAGTACTCTGTAAATTGTGTACGGAAAGAAGCGTGAGCTGAACCATAAGCTGTTGCTTGTTGTTTAACTGAAACAATTTCAAAAACACCATCGTAAAGAGGGTCGTAAAGAGGGTCAATTTTTTCAACAAACTGAGCCTGAATATCTGCAGTATCAACAGTACCTACTTGAGCTAAAATACCATCAATAGCTTCACAATAAGCTTTATAATAACCCATTGTTTGTTCATATAACTCAACTTCATTTACGAATTCTTCATCGCTGATTTGATTTTCAGGTAACATTAATGGCTTTAATTGTTCCATATACATTTCGAACTCAGCTTTGTATGTATCAATTTCTGCCTGTGCTTCTGCTCTAAGCTCTTCATTCTGAAAACCTACAGCATCGTGTAAGTATTCATCAATTAAGCAGAATGAAGCCAAAGCATCACCAGCAATACCCTGAGCGTTACCATCATAAGTTAAAAGCTCTGTATAAGTCTGGTCGATAGTTTTCATTGCGGATCCGATTAAAGCAGCTACAATCATTAAAATTACTGTAACAACAATGAATGATGTAAGAATTTTACTTCTTATTGACATTTTTTTTGCTATGTTTTTCATTTTGGGGATACTCCTTGGTATTTTTATTTACACATTATTAATAAAGTTATTTACCTCATTAATATTTATCATCATAAGATGCTTCGTAGCTTTGTGGTGCTTCGTAAGAAGCGTAATCAACGAGTGATACAGAAGATGTATCAACATCTTTAAGCTTGAAGTTACCAATGATTTGTTTGAGCATTTGTGCCTGACCAGAAAGTTCTTCTGAAGCAGAAGCACTTTCTTCTGAAGTTGCTGAGTTAGTCTGAACAACTGCAGAAATTTGCTCAATTCCGCCTTTAAGCTGTGTAACTGCTGTTGCCTGTTCTTCTGAAGCTGTTGCGATTTCATCAATCTTTGATGAAACGTTATTAACTTTTTCAACAACCTCAAGAAGTGAAGAAGCTGTTTCATCTGCAATCTTTGTACCATTTTCAATAGCTTTAATAGCACTTTCAATAAGAACAGTTGTGCTCTTTGCTGCCTCTGCTGATTTTGCTGCAAGGTTACGAACTTCATCAGCAACAACTGCGAAGCCTTTACCTGCCGCACCTGCTCTCGCTGCTTCAACTGGCGCATTAAGAGCAAGAATATTAGTCTGGAATGCGATATCGTCAATTGTTTTAATAATTTTGCTAATTTCGTTTGATGTGTTAGTAATGTCATTCATTGCAACAACCATCTCTTGCATCTGTGCATTACTTTCATTGATACCATCTGAAGCAATATTTGCTTGCTCTGTAGCTTCAACTGCATTCTTAGCAGTATGGTTGATATGTTCGGAAATTTCAACAATTGTAGCTGAAAGTTCTTCAACACTACTTGCTTGCTCAGTAGCACCTTGCGAAAGAGCCTGAGCACCACTTGCAACCTGGTCTGCACCATTTGCAAC
>JAZNCY010000326.1:0-10016 GCA_045587825.1 Acutalibacteraceae bacterium | reverse complement strand
TTTTTGTGACTAAGTCACAGAAAAATATTTTTGCACATGATAAAATAAAATCACAACAAAGGTAATCAAATCAAATTACCTATAATATAAATAATAAAAAAGGGGGTTGCGTCATGGACGTTAACAACAATTTACCACTCCTTCTGCTTGACAACAGCACTATGATTTCCGTAATCAACGAAGGTGAATTCAAATGTTCTAACATGTCATTTGAAGAAACAAAGATGTTGCTTGAAATTTTTGACGAAAAAGAATATCTCAAATGCTTCTCAAACCCCGATATTGAATCCGTAATGTTTGAACAGCTTGGTATTGAAAAACGTGATTTCGAGTACAAACACATCAGAAACATGCGTCCCGGACAGCAGGCAATAGTTTTCAAGCTCTACCGCACTCCCTCTGCTTCAAATCCTGTTATTCAGGCTGATGACGGAGTTGAAGCTAAAAAAATCCAGAATGTATATGCCTACTGTCAGCATTTAATGAGAGTCAAATAACAGAAAAGCCGTTTTTTCCTCCCATTTAATAAAAAAATCCGTAGCGAAAATTTCTTTTCGTTACGGATTTTTTACTTGATTATGGCATCCGAATATGGTATAAATTAAATTAACGGAGGTGTTCTCAATGTTTAAAAAAGCAAACCTGAGTAATTGTAAATGGATCGGCTCAGGGAAGAAAAATTTCCCTGTTGATATTCTTGCAAAAATTACTTTTAATAAAAATGAAAAAGCAACCATAACAATCGGTTGCATGGGCACATTCAGGCTTTACGTAAACGGTAAAAAAGTCAGTGATGACCTTTTTCAACCTCTTAATACAGATTTTGAAAAAAGATTTAATATGGAATATGGTGGATACCCTTTTAATGAGGATTTCCGCCACAGACTTTACTGTCCTGTTTATGACATTACAGAATATATTTCAGAGGGCGAAAACGAAATCCTCTTTATGCTTGGCTCAGGTTTTTATGAGGAATACGATTACGGAACTGCAAAAATCTGTTGGAGAATAGACATAACAGATGAAAACAATAACACAAGAACTGTTTTTTCTGACGGCTCAGAAAAAATGAGAGAAAGCTTTGTAAAAGAAGCCAGTATCATCAGAGGTGAAACTCATGATTACACATCAATCACAGAATGGACGAATGTTGAAATCCAGGAAACACCTGATACAAATTTATTTATTCAGGACTGCCCTGCCGATAAGGTTACACGCGTTATCAAGCCAAAATATCTCGGTAATAACATTTATGATGCAGGTGAAGTTTTTGCAGGATATCCAGTTCTCAGAAGTAAAAACGCAAGTGAAATCAAAGTAAGATACAGTGAACTTCTCGACAAAAATGGTAACCTTGATGAAGAACATATTTACGGTCAGCACACAAATTATATAACAGACGGTGAAGAAAAACTTCTCTTTCCGCAGTTTACTTGGCTTTGTTTCAGATATTTTGAAATTATAGGTGACGCAGAAGTAGTTGAATGTCATGTAACTCATAGTGACGTTAATGTAAATTCATCTTTTGAATGCAGCAATGACACTCTCAACTGGCTGTACAAAGCATACATCAGAACGCAGCTTGCAAATATGCATGCAGGAATTCCCTCAGACTGTCCTCACACAGAAAGACGAGGCTACACAGGTGACGGTCAGCTTACCTGTGCTGCTGCAATGATGCAGCTTGATGCACAGAAATTCTACAGAAAATGGATCGGTGACATCTGCGACTGTCAGGATGAAAAAACAGGTCACATTCAATACACGGCTCCCTTTGTTCAATCAGGCGGTGGTCCCGGAGGATGGGGTTGTGCAATTGTTGTTGTGCCTTACATGTACTACAAAGCTTACGGTGAAAAAGAAATTTTTACAGATACATTCCCCCGCATGTACAAGTGGTTCTCTTACCTTGAAAATCACAGCGAAAATGACCTTGTAACATCAGATTTACCCGGAGTATGGTGCCTCGGAGATTGGTGTGTACCTGAGCAGAACAGGCTTAACAAGCTCTCGGCAAATGCAATTCCTGAGCCCTATGTCAATACATATTTCTATATCAAATCAATGGAATATTTCCTCGAAATCAGTGAAATCATCGGAATTGATACATACACAGAGGACATAAAAAAACGTATCCAAAGCAAGAAAAAGGCAATAATGAATGCTTATTTTTCATCAGAAACAGGCGATTTCGCAAAAAATGAACAAGGTGCAAATGCTTTTGCAGTTGACCTTGGACTTGGTGATGAACGTACATTCGGAAACATGATAAAGAAATATTCTGACAGAAAAATGTACGACACGGGAATTTTCGGAACAGATATCGCAACACGTGTTCTTTTTGAAAAAGGCAGAGCCGACCTTGCATGTATGCTCCTTACATCAGAAGAAGAAATTTCCTATTACAATCAGATAAAGAACGGTGCTACAACAATTCTTGAATACTGGAACGGTGTCCGCTCGCAGTGCCACCCTATGTTCGGCGCAGTCACAAGATATCTGTTTGAGTATATTCTTGGTATACGTCAGGCAAAAGATTCAGTTGCTTATGAAAGCGTAATAATTTCACCCGAATGCATGAAAGAAATCCCCTTTGCAAAAGGTAAAATTACAACAATCAAAGGTGAAATTTCAGTAGAATATGACGAAAGAGAAATTAAAATTACAGTTCCCGAAAAAATAAACGCTGTTTTGAAATTAAACGGAAAAGAAACAAAACTTTATTCAGGAAAAAATGTATTTTTATACAAATAAATACATAAAACCGATTGACAAAAATCGACTGAATATATAAAATAGTATCGAACTCTTTTGCAACAAAAATCATGATACACAGAAGGAGTTATGTCTATGTCTTCAATTTTAGAATTCTGGTCCCAGATGACAGCCAATCCACTGCTCTTTATTGCAGTAGCACTTACAATGGGTGTTATTCTGGTAAATGGTTGGACAGATGCACCAAATGCTATCGCAACCTGTGTTGTTACAAGATGTATGCCTCCGAAAGCTGCAATTCTTATGGCAGCGGTGTTCAATTTCCTTGGCGTTTTTCTCATGACTCTTATAAACTCCACCGTTGCGGAAACCATTACTAAAATGGTGGATTTCGGTTCGGACCCGGACCTTGCAATTATTGCACTGAGTGCTGCATTGTTTGCAATTGTACTTTGGGCAACTCTTGCCTGGGTTTTCGGTATTCCCACAAGTGAAAGCCATGCTCTTATTGCAGGTCTAACAGGAAGCGCAATTGCACTTCAGGGAAGTTTTCAGAGTGTAAACGGACAAGAATGGGTGAAGGTTATTTACGGTATCGGTATTTCCGTAGTATTGGGCTTCGGTCTCGGATGGATTGTATGTAAAATTGTTACCATACTTTTCTATAAAGCTGACAGACCTAAAACCGAGCCATTTTTCAGAGGTGCACAGATTATAGGTGCTGCTTCAATGGCCTTCATGCATGGTGCTCAGGATGGTCAGAAATTTATGGGTGTTGTTCTCCTTTGCGTATACATGTCAAAGGGACAGGGCTTACCTAACGACATCAACATTGCACAGGATTATCTCTGGCTTATGATTTTATGTTCTGCAATCATGGCAGCAGGCACAGCAATGGGTGGTAAGAAAATCATCAAATCTGTAGGTATGGATATGGTTAAGCTCGAAAAATATCAGGGCTTTTCAGCAGATCTTGCAGCATCTGTTGCGCTTTTAATAAGCTCAGTTTTCGGTATTCCTGTTTCAACAACACACGCCAAAACAACTTCTATAATGGGTGTTGGTGCTGTAAGAAGAATTTCTGCAATTAACTTTTCTGTTGTTAAAGAGATGGCAGTTACCTGGATTTTAACATTCCCAGGTTGTGGACTTATAGGATTTATAATGACAAAAATATTTATGGCAATATTCTGATTTTAATTTGTGAAAGGAAGTAAAAATTATGGGTAGTAAACAGGATAAATTTTATTTTAATAATTTTTTAGAGGCAACCGATTGTTGTGTTAGTGCAGCAAAATATTTAAAGGAATGTTTCGATAATTATGACGTTAACAATTTAAAAGATAACATTGTGAAAATGCATGAATTTGAGCATAATGCAGATGGTGTTCACCACGCTATGACAGAAGCTTTGGCTAAAGCATTCGTTACACCTTTAGACAGAGAAGATATTGCAGAAATAAGTGCAAATATTGACGAAGTTGCTGATACAATAGAAGAAGTTTTACAAAGACTTTATGTTGACGAGGTAAAAGAAATTCCTCAAAGCTTCAAAGTGTTCGCTGGTAAAATAGTTGAATGCTGTGAGCTTATGAAAAAAGTTTTCATTGAATTACCAACATTCAAAAAACCTAAAAAATTAAAAGAAATGATTTTAAATCTCGGTGCACTCGAAGAAGAGTGTGACAAGCTCTATTTAGAGGGAACTCTCAATATCCGTAAAGAAAATGACGACGTTCTTTTAATTATTGCTTTAAGAGATACCCTTTATAAATTAGAGCGCTGCGCAGACGCTTGCGAACACGTTTGTGATACGATTGAATTGATCGTTATGAAAAACACATAATATAATGCGGAATTCGTAATTCGGAATTTAAGGGGCAAAGCCGATTATAAAATAAAACCACCGATGAATTGTTTTTACAATTTATCGGTGGTTTATTCTTTGACAAATTTAATAATATCACTAACTTCGCAATCGAGGGCGTAGCAAAGAGCATCAAGCGTTTTGGTGTTTATTGCTTCCCCCTTTTTCATTCTGTGAAAAGTGTTAGCAGAAAAACCTTGTTTAAAAATCAGTTGATATTCCGTAACACCTTTTTTAAAAAGCGTTTCATAAAATGGTTCATAACTAATCATTTTTATCACCATTTTAATATTATCATACTTAATATCTTGACTATACTTAAAATATTGAGTATAATATGAAAAAAGGGGTGATATTTTGAAAAAAAGATATGTTTTAAATGTGAATTCGAAAACTGTCCACGATACAAGAAATTGTGATGGTAGATGCAGATTAAACTTAATGAGAGAAGAAAATAAAATATATTTTGATACTCTTGAAGAAGCATTATCATATTTAAAAACAGAAAAGTGTATCGTAAAAAAATGTTCTTTTTGTATTGAAAAATAGGAGGCAAAATCATGAAAAAACTTTTATCATTACTAATTATAGGAGCGATATTGACAACATCTATTGGATGTTCTATGCAACAAACTGTTACGATAACTGAGGAAAACTTTGAACAATATTTTAGTGTTAGTGTAAGAACAAGTAATTATAAAATGGATGAAAATTATATTTTTGGAGTGCCTTTGGTTAATTGTTATGTTGATGTAGAAATTCAAATTATTCCAAAACAAACAATTAATAGCGGCAGTGTGTCAGTTGTTCTGGAAGATAATCATATAGTTGTGTGGTCATCTGAATATACGATGGATGGTGGTGTTGGTGTTTCTGTGCCGATTCAATTTGCACCAAACCAAACTTATATAAAAGAATTTTCTATGACATCTCCATGTGCTGCTATTGAACCAAACTTTTTCTTTGAAATTGTTGAAGCTTCTGGAACAATAGTTATATAAAGGATAAAATTGAAAAAACGAGATAGGACAAAAATGTCTTATCTCGTTTTTATTACTTTTAAAATTTACTGTTGGTATCGTTTCTTTTTATAATTTCCCGCAAAATCTTTACGCCTTTTGCGGTTAAATCGTGCTCACTTGTTCCCTTTGCTTCGAGAATTCTGTCAATTGCTTGTGCAGGGTCAAGAGAATGGTATGGATAATATAAATCACGTAACTCTTTTGGTTTTATAATTCTGTATATTTGCTTACTTGTTTTTTCAGAGGTATATGCCCAGTAACGATAGATGTATCCTATCCAATACATTTCAGGTTCAGAATATTTTTCTTTACCATAAGAAGTATAGCCAAATTCTTCATTAATTTCATCAAAAACCTGATTTGTATCACAAGCTTCAAAAAGAAAAGTGCCTGCATCCATACGCTGTGCAACTTGAGAATTCATAAATCTTCTTACAAATATTAAAGAACTGCAGTTTTCTTTTGAAACAGATTTAGAAAATACATCTGCTTGTATTTTGCTTAGTTTTAATCCTATTTCGTCAATTTTTTTCATTTTAATATTTCCTCTATATATTTTCCTTGACCTCTATACTGTTTTCGGGCTATCTTAACCTTATCATTCCCGATTTTTGAAGATTCTTGCTTATTTGAAAGATAAAAATTTTTTTCAACGGGTGCCAAATAACAATGTCGTAAGATTTCTAATTGGCTTAAAGCTCTATTTGTTTTAAATACATATTGATTTCCTAAATTTGTTGCAGATAAACAATGCTGGCATTGAACATCTGTAATTTCGCCATCAATAAAGCTATCTATTATTTCAAACATTTTGTTATCTGCAATTGGGGCTATTATGTAATCAATATCTTCTAATTTTGAAAGTAAATCTAAAATCATAGGGTGGTCTTTATATTCGGTTAACTTGTTTCTGAAATAAGCTATTAAGAGCATCCAATCCCTGTCAACATTTAATTCTAAAGATTTCAAATTTGTTTTTTCGAATTGTACTATATATAAGGAAGAGTTTGGATATCCTGCAACAAACATTGCGGATTGCTCTAAACTTTCACCACAATAAAACCCTTTACCAAAATCATTAGTTTCTTTGGACTTATCTAAAGAAATTTCACCTTCAATATCTGTTTTTGCACCATGGAATAAAACAACAGAATTGGTAGGGCATTCTTCTTTAGAAAATTGTTCTTTGATTTGATTGATTCTTACTCCATTTTTAAAAGCTAATGAATATATTTTGTTAAGATTAGAAGTTGAAATTTGTTCGGGATTATGTTGCCATTTATAAATTGTTGAAGGATGAATGTTAATTTTTTCTGCGAATTCCTCAATAGTTGTTTCTAAAAGTTCACAGATAATTTCTATGTCTATAAGAATTTCAAAATCCATTGTAAAACCTCCATTTTGTGTAATTATAGCATAGTCAAACTATAAAATCAATAAAAATCCAAAACTTGTTTCTCGAAAAAGCGAGAAACAAGTTTTGGGGATTAAAAAATCGAAGGGAGTTGTTTCTCCCTTCGACTGTTTTTATTTCGCAACAATATTTATAATTTTACCTGGAACGTAGATTTCTTTGATAATCTGCTTTCCATCTAACATTTCCTGAACTTTTTCGTCTGCTTTTGCAGCGGCGATTGCAGTAGCTGAGTCAGCATCCTTTGCAATAGTAACTGTTGCACGGAGCTTACCGCAAATCTGAACAGGAACTTCAATTGTAGAGTCAACTGTTTTTGCTTCATCATAAGAAACCCACGGAGCAACTGCTAACATACCACCGTAGTTCATAATTTCCCAGAGTTCTTCAGAAACGTGAGGAGCAAATGGGTTTACTAATGTAAGGAATGTTTTGAGTTCGCCCTTTGTAATAGCACCTTTTTCATAAATTTCGTTAAGAAGTGCCATAAGTGAAGCAATTGCAGTGTTATACTTCATATTTTCAATATCGTCAGAAACCTTTTTAATTGTCTTGTGGAATGATACCTCTAACTCTTTTGAGTAGTCATCGCCATCAGTAACAATTTCCTGAAGATTCCAGATTCTGTCAATGAAACGCTTACAGCCTTTAACACTTGCTTCAGACCAAGGTGCTGCTTTTTCGTAGTCACCCATAAAGAGTACGTAAGAACGAAGAACGTCTGCACCGAACTGGTCAACAACTTCATTAGGGTCAACAACGTTGCCTTTAGATTTACTCATTTTTTCGCCGTCAGGACCTAAAATAAGACCCTGAGCAGTTCTCTTTGCATATGGTTCAGCAGTTGGAACTACACCTAAATCATAAAGGAACTTGTGCCAGAAACGAGAGTAGATTAAGTGACGTGTAACGTGCTCCATACCGCCGTTATACCAGTCAACCTGACCCCAGTATTTTAATTTTTCTTCACTTGCAAGTGCTTCTGTATTTTTAGGGTCGATATATCTTAAGAAATACCAAGATGAACCAGCCCATTGTGGCATTGTGTCAGTTTCACGTTTTGCTTTGCCACCACATTTTGGACAAGTGCAGTTAACGTATTCTTCAATTTCAGCAAGTGGGCTTTCACCATCAGAGCCAGGCTGGAAGTTATCAATTTCAGGTAATCTTAATGGTAACTCTTCATAAGGAACAGGAACAATACCACATTTTTCACAGTGAACAATCGGGATTGGTTCGCCCCAGTATCTTTGTCTGTTAAATGCCCAGTCCTTCATTTTGTACTGAACACCTTTTTTACCAATGCCTTTTTCTTCTAAAACTTCGAGCATTTTTGCGATTGAGTCTTTTTTGTTTGTGAAGCCGTTAAGGAATTCAGAGTTCACCATATCGCCATCGCCTGTGTAAGCAGCTTCTTCGATATTGCCACCCTTGATAACTTCAATAATATCAATGCCAAATTTTTTAGCAAAGTCATAGTCACGCTCATCGTGTGCAGGAACAGCCATAATAGCACCTGTACCATAACCCATCATAACGTAGTCTGATATGTAAATCGGAATTTCTTTATTGTTAACAGGGTTGATTGCACTAAAGCCTGAAAGACGAACACCAGTTTTTTCTTTAACAAGCTGAGTTCTTTCAAATTCAGTTTTCTTTGCACACTCTGCTCTGTAAGCAGTAACCTCATCCATATTGCCGATTTTTGAAGCGTATTTATCAATAAGTGGATGCTCTGGTGCCATAACCATAAATGTAACACCAAAGAGTGTGTCAGGACGAGTTGTGTAAATTTCTAATTTTTCATCTGTATCCTTAATTGAGAAGTTTACAAATGCACCTGTTGATTTACCAATCCAGTTAACCTGCTGAAGCTTGATGTTAGGAAGATAATCTACACCATCAAGACCTTCTAAGAGCTTGTCAGCATATTCTGTAATTCTTAAATACCAAACGTCTTTAGATTTCTGCACAATGTCGCTGTGACAAATGTCGCATTTACCACCCTGTGAGTCCTCGTTTGAAAGAACAACCTTACAGGAAGGGCAGTAGTTAACGAGAGTTTTATCACGGAAAACAAGACCCTTTTCAAACATTTTTAAGAAAATCCATTGAGTCCACTTATAGTAATCTTCCTGTGTGGTATCAACAACTCTGTTCCAGTCAAATGAGAAACCAACTCTTTTTAACTGGCTTGAGAATTTCTCAATGTTCATATCTGTAACTTTTCTTGGGTGAATACCTGTTTTAATAGCATAGTTTTCTGTTGGGAGACCATAAGCATCAAAACCGATTGGGAATAAAACATTATAACCCTGCATTCTTCTTTTTCTTGAAACAACCTCAAGACCTGAATACGCTTTAATGTGCCCTACGTGCATACCTGCACCACTTGGATATGGGAATTCTACAAGAGCGTAAAACTTTGGTTTTTCGCTTCCGTCTTCAGCGTGGAAAACGCCTGCTTCTTCCCATTTTTTCTGCCATTTTTGTTCAACAGCGGAAAAATCGTACTTCATTTTAATCATTTCCTTTCTTCTTATCAAACGAGTCAGTTTAATCAATAAACTGAGAAATATCTAATTTAGCAGCATCATCCCAGAGGCGTTCAAGATTATAATATTGTCTTGAATCTTCAAGGAAGATGTGAACAACAACACCACCATACTGCATAAGCACCCAGCCGGTAGCTCTGCCTTCAACGTGGTCAGGGTGGATATCCTCTTGTTCTAATTGATATTCTATTTCATCTGCCAACGCTCTTACGTGTGTATTTGAGTTAGCAGTTGCAATAACAAAATAATCAGCAACTATTGTTACCTCTTCTGTTTTAATAACTTCTATGTCTCTTGCTAATTTATCATCTAATGCTTTAACAATTTTTTTAACTAATTCTTTACTCATACATTTACTCCCTTGGCAATTAAATAATTTCTTGCATTAATAGTATCACTATGTAACATCTTACCTGCATTGAGTTGCTTATTTATTGTATAAT
>JAZNCY010000325.1:0-6668 GCA_045587825.1 Acutalibacteraceae bacterium | reverse complement strand
CGAAACAATCGGTGTTATTTTCCCGATTCTTTCAAGAAACCGCTTTGCAATTTGTCTTAAAGGTATTGCTATGGGTGCTAAAAAAATCGTGCTTATGTTAAGCTACCCAAGTGATGAAGTTGGTAACTGTCTCGTTTCTTTAGATAAAATTGATGAAGCTGGCATTAACCCATACAGCGATGTTTTAACACTCGAAAAATACCGTGAACTTTTCGGTGAAAACAAACACGAGTTTACTGGTGTTGATTATGTTGAATATTATTCACAAATTATTCGTGATGCTGGTGCTGAAGTAGAAGTTATTTTTGCTAATCAGCCAACAACAATTCTTAAATATACAGACTGTGTTCTTAATTGTGATATTCATACTCGTGCAAGAACAAAGAGAATTCTTCTTAAAAACGGCGCAAAAGTTGTTTGTGGTCTTGATGATATTCTTAATGCACCAGTTGATGGTAGCGGTTGTAACGAAAAATATGGTCTTTTAGGTTCAAATAAATCTACAGAAGATACTATTAAGCTCTTCCCAAGAGAGTGTAAAGATTTTGTTTTAGAAATTCAAAAGCTTATTCTTGAAGCAACTGGTAAACACGTTGAAGTTATGGTTTACGGTGATGGTGCTTTTAAAGACCCACAGGGTAAAATCTGGGAGCTTGCAGACCCATGTGTTTCACCAGCATTTACTGACGGCTTAGTTGGTACACCAAACGAATTAAAGCTTAAATATCTTGCAGATAATGACTTTAAAGATTTAAGTGGTGAAGAACTTAAAAAAGCTATTTCAGAAAGCATTAAAGCAAAGAGTGATAACCTTGTTGGTAATATGGCTTCACAGGGTACAACTCCAAGACAGTTAACTGACCTTATTGGTTCACTCTGCGACTTAACAAGTGGTTCAGGCGACAAAGGTACTCCTGTTGTTCTTGTTCAGGGTTATTTTGATAACTATACAAACTGATATTTTTAAAATTTTCGTAAAAAATATTTACAACGGAGGCAAAAATTATGGAAATGATTAAAAGACCTGATGATATGCAAAGAATTACCACAAAAGAACTTGCAAATGCATTTATTGATGAGCAAGTAAAAAAAGTGCAAGAGCAAGTTGGTGACAAAAAAGTTTTACTCGCACTTTCAGGTGGTGTTGACTCTTCTGTTGTTGCAGCACTTCTTATTAAAGCTATTGGCAAGCAATTAGTTTGTGTTCACGTTAACCACGGTCTTATGAGAAAAGGTGAGAGTGAACAGGTTATTGAAGTTTTCGGTAAACAGCTTGATGCTAACTTAATATATATTGATGCTACAGACAGATTTTTAGGTAAATTAGAGGGCGTTTGCGACCCTGAAAAGAAAAGAAAAATCATTGGTGGCGAATTCATTGAAGTTTTTAATGAAGAAGCAAAAAAATTAGAAGGTATTTCTTTCCTTGCTCAAGGTACAATTTACCCTGACATTCTTGAAAGCGACGGCGTTAAAGCTCACCACAACGTTGGTGGTCTTCCAGAAGATATGAAAATGGAGCTTGTTGAGCCTGTTGCACTTCTTTATAAAGATGAAGTTCGTGTTGTAGGTTCTGCTCTCGGTCTTCCAGATGAAATGGTTTATCGTCAACCATTCCCAGGCCCAGGACTTGGTGTTCGTTGCCTTGGTGCTATTACAAGAGACAGACTTCACGCTCTTCGTGAAGCAGATGCAATTCTTCGTGAAGAATTTGATAATTGCGGTCTTGCTGGTAAAGTATGGCAATACTTCATTGCTGTTCCTGATGTTAAGAGCGTTGGCGTTAAAGATTCAAAACGTTATGAGGGTTGGCCAGCAATCATCCGTGCAGTTAATACAACTGACGCTATGAGTGCTACTATTGAAGAAATTCCATATAGCGTTCTTCATAAAATCACAGACAGAATTACTCACGAGGTTGATGGTATCAACAGAGTGCTCTATGACCTTACTCCAAAGCCAATTGGTACGATTGAATGGGAATAAGGCTTTTGCAAAAGAGTTTTTAATAAAATCAAAAACTGATAATTCACACGAATGATGAGTTATCAGTTTTTTTAAATAGGAGATAAAATGCAAACTTTAAATTTCAAACGCACGAAACTTGCGTGCTACACAGCTTATTTTACAATGTCATCAATATTCAGCGTACCGCCGTTATTGTTTATGACATTTCATAATTTATATAATATTTCTTACACTTTATTAGGAACACTTGTTTTAACTAACTTTTGTACTCAGATGTTAGTTGATTTGATTTTTACAATGTTTTCTAAAAAATTCAATATTCAAAAAGTAGTTAGGGTAATGCCTTGTATTACATCACTCGGTCTTTTTATTTATGCATTAGTTCCTAACTTTTTTCCACAGTATGCATACGTTGGTTTAGTTGTTGGTACAATAATTTTCTCTGTTTCTGCTGGTCTTTCAGAGGTTCTTTTAAGTCCTGTTATTGCAGCAATTCCATCAGATAATCCACAAAAAGATATGAGTATGCTTCACTCTCTTTATGCTTTCGGATTTTTCACAATGGTAGTAATAAGCACGTTGTTTTTAAAAATCTTTGGCAATGAAAATTGGTCTTATCTTGTATTGTTAATTGGTACATTACCACTCATTGCTGCTGTAATGTTCAAAATTTCTCCTTTCCCTGATATGAGTGAAGAAGCTTCGCAAGAAAAAAACAAAGAAAAGAATAAAAACAGAACTATCGGTCTTGCACTTTGTGTTGGCTCTATCTTTTTAGGTAGTTGTGCTGAAAACACAATGTCAAACTGGATTTCTACATATATGGAAAATGCACTTAATATCGACAAAGCATTAGGCGATATTTTAGGTATGGCAATGTTTGCAATTCTTTTGGGTATTACAAGAATTACATACGCAAAGCGTGGTAAAAACATTTCAAAATTCTTACTTATTAGTATGCTTTGTGCTGCAATTTGTTACCTTACAATAAGTATTTCCAATAACACAATTTTAAGTTTTGCATGTTGTATTTTAACTGGTATTTTTACTTCAATGCTTTGGCCTGGTACGCTCATTCTTATGGAAGAAAAGGTTAAGGGTGTAGGTGTTGCCGCTTATGCTTTAATGGCTTCTGCCGGAGATTTTGGTGCATCTTTGGCACCACAGCTTATGGGTATCGTTGTTGATAACGTGTCTGTAAGTAAATTTGCTTTAGAAATGAGTAATACTTTAAATCTTACTCCAGAGCAAATCGGCTTAAAAATTGGTATGTTAATTACATCAATTTTCCCGATTCTTGGTACAGTTTTATTAATGTTTATTATTAAGTATTTTAAGAAAAATAAATCACAGGAGTTATAAATGCAAAATATTACTTTTGAAGAATTCAATAATCTTGAGTTTAAGTTATATGGTAAAAATCCAATAATTAAAAATCCTTTGAGTAGCTTTGTTATTGCTGACCCGTCTGTTTTAACTCCACAAAATTCTCACGATAATAAATTCCATTTGTTTTGTCACACTTTTTTCGGAGTTTATATGTATGACAGCAATGACGGAATGAATTTTAAAAGAAAACTAAAAATTACAAACAGGGCAATGCGACCAAATATAAATTATATTGATGGTACATATTATTTGTTTTATGAAAGAACAAAGCCTGTTATTTGTAATTTATTAAGTCTTATTGGGCTTAAGTGGAAGTCTGAAATATATTGTACAGAGTCGACTGATTTGAAAAACTGGGGTAAACCATATCCAGTTATAACAAAATCAAGAGATTATCACGAAGATAACAGGGGAATTGCAATTTCTAATCCATTTCTTTTAAAAGTAAACGAAAATTACAGACTATACTATTCTTCTGGGCAGACTTTTATTGATGATTGTGGTTTTTGTGAACCAACTCATATAAGCTTTGCTGAAAGTGATAGCATAAATAAAGATTATATTTCTTTAGAAAAACCGATTATAAGTCCAGATGAAAATTCAAAGTACTTAAATCTTTGTTCTGGTTGTCTTAAAGTTTATAAGTTAAAGGATTGTTATATAGGACTTCAGAACGGTCTTTTTAAAGATGGTGATAAAAGTCATTCTGCCATAATGCTTTTAAAATCAGATGATGGAATTAATTTTGAGTTTGTTAAACCTTTTTTAGTTCCACAAAAATGTGGTGAAAGCAACTGGATGGCGCAGTATGTTTATGCGTGTTGTCTTACTAAATACGAAAATAAATTAAGATTATATTTTAACGCTCGTAATGTTTCAAATAATTTGTTGGGCAGAGAGAGTATTGGTGTATTTGAAGCCGAAATTTAGTGTCAATTCTCTTGACAATTAAATATAGTGGTAGTATAATACAAAACATAATATTAAACCGATGAAGCGGAGATAACGGCAATTATGCCTTCACAGAGAGCCTGTGTTGCTGAAAGTCAGGTAAGAAACAAGTTGTCAAATGGACCGCTGAGGGTGCAGTCAAATGTGTTTTTCACAGAGTATTCTGCAACGAGTGATGAGCGTTAATCATCTGGGGTATGATAGTACTCTGAAGAGCATAGTTTTTCTATGAATTCAAGGTGGCACCGCGGATTTTATAATTCGTCCTTGACAGTTAATTTAATTCTGTCAAGGGCTTTTTTATTTCCTTGACAAAAAGGAGTGTCTTTTATGATATTAAACAATGTTGATTTTGAAACTTATTTTAAACATTATCCGGATAACGATGGTTATTTTGGAAAATTCGGTGGTGCTTATGTTTCACCAGAATTGAAAAAGGCAATGGAAGAAATTACAGAAGCCTATTTTACAATTTGTAAATCAAGTAAATTTATTAGTGAGCTTCGTAGAATCCGTCACGATTTTCAAGGCAGACCAACACCAATTTCTCACCTTGAAAGACTTTCTGAAAGTCTTGGTAATGTTCAACTCTATGTTAAAAGAGAAGATTTAAACCACACTGGTGCTCACAAATTAAACCACTGTATGGGTGAAGAACTTCTTGCAAAATATATGGGTAAGAAAAAAGTAATTGCAGAAACAGGCGCAGGTCAGCACGGTGTTGCTCTTGCTACTGCAGCAGCTTACTTTGGTTTAGAGTGCGATATTTATATGGGTGCAGTTGATATAAAAAAACAAGCACCAAATGTTGCGAGAATGAAGATTTTAGGCGCTAATGTTATTGAAGTAACAGAAGGCTTACAAACACTTAAAGAAGCGGTTGATGCAGCATTCAACGCTTATATGAATGAATATAACGATGCAATTTATTGCATTGGCTCTGTTTTAGGACCACACCCATTTCCATTGATGGTTCGTGATTTCCAGAGTGTTATTGGCGTTGAAGCAAGAGAACAATTTGTTGGTATGACAGGCGAATTACCTGATGCAGTAGTTGCTTGTGTTGGTGGTGGTTCAAATGCTATGGGTATTTTCTCAGGCTTCTTAAATGACCCTGTTGATATTTATGGTATTGAACCATTAGGCAGAGGTACTGCTCTTGGTGACCACGCCGCAAGTCTTAAATATGGTACAGAAGGCATTATGCACGGATTTAACAGTATTATGTTAAAGGATGAAAACGGCGAGCCAGCACCAGTTTATTCAATTGCAAGTGGTCTCGATTATCCATCATCTGGCCCAGAACACGCTTTCTTACAAGAAGTTGGCAGAATTAAATATGATGTAGTTAATGATGAAGAAACACTGGATGCTTTCTTTACACTTTCAAGACTTGAGGGTATTATTCCTGCAATTGAAAGTGCACACGCTGTTGCTTACGGTATGAAACTTGCAAAAGAAATGGGCAGAGGCTCAGTTCTTATCAATCTTTCAGGTAGAGGCGACAAGGATATGGACTATATCATTGAAAAATACGGCATAAGATAATGTTAAATTATATTATTTATTTTATTATAACTTTTGTAGCGACAACTGTCTGCTCGCTTACTGGAATGGGCGGGGGAGTTATAATAAAACCAATTATGGATGTTATTGGTGAATTTAACGTTCAGACGATTGGGGTTATTTGTTCAATCACTGTTTTTTCAATGGCGTTAGTTTCTATTCTGAAGCATTTAAAAACAAAAACCGAAATCCCCTATGATACGGCATTACCTTTGACAATTGGCTCTGTTTTTGGTGGTATTTTAGGTGAAAAGATATTTTCACTGATTATTAGTTTGTTAAATGCCGATGATATTGTTAAAATAATTCAGAATATAATTCTTTCTTTTTTAATTCTTTTAGTATTTATTTATATGAAGAATAAGCACAGAATTAAAAGCAAAAATCTGAAGGGCGTTTTTCCGGCACTATTAACTGGCTTGTCGTTAGGTATGTGTTCTGCTTTTTTAGGCATTGGTGGCGGACCGATAAATGTTTCTGTGATTGTATTTTTATTTTCACTTCCAATTAAAACAGCAACGGTTTGCTCATTACTTACAATCCTTTTTTCACAGAGCTCAAAACTTACAACAATAGCATTTACACGTGGATTTGCTGAGTTGGATTTTGCTGTTGTACTTGTTATGGTAATTGCAGCAATTATTGGTGGTTTTCTTGGTGCTTATTTTAACAAGAAATTATCCGAAAAAACTGTGGAAAAATCATTCAATTGTATTGTTTTAGTTGTGTTAGGTTTAACAATTTTTAATATAATAAGGAATTTAATATAATTTAAACTGCCACCGGGTAGTGAA
>JAZNCY010000324.1:0-12938 GCA_045587825.1 Acutalibacteraceae bacterium | reverse complement strand
AGGGAGAAGTAAGCTTTGATGAATTAAACAGGGTAATCGGTGAACTTAATAAAATAAAAAACAGAAAAAAAGTTGAGGAAGAAAAAAGAAAGCGAGAAAAGAAACAAGAAGAAGCATTAAGAAAAGCAAAAGAGGAAAAAGAAAAACGTGAAAAACATATTCAAGATGTAACAACAATGGATTTGCCACTCGATTGGGAAAATGTGTTCAATTCTGATTCACGTACTGAGGGCGTACATGTTGATAGTATATCTGACGGTTTAATTAAATCTCTTTCTGAATTAGGCAGAGTTGATATTGAATATATTTCTGCAATTACGGGCGAAGATTATAAAACAGTAATTTGTGCTTTGAAAGGCTCGATTTTCCAAAATCCTGACACTTGGAACGAATGCTTTTACAAAGGGTGGGAAACATCTGATGAATACCTTTCAGGTAATCTGATGCGAAAATGGCAAAATGCAAAGTCTGCCAACGAGAAATATAATGGGTATTTCAGAGATAATCTTAAAGCAATTGAAGCAGTATTGCCACCGACAGTTGCAACCAAGGATATTTATATAACACTTGGCTCACCTTGGGTGCCTACTGATGTTATTGATGATTTTATTGAGCATATGTTCAAAAGAAAATACGAGTGTTCGCACAATGGTGTGAATGTCTATGCAGTAAAGCACGATGAGATAACAGGCACGTGGGAGATTCCGTTTAAGACAAGATATTATCATAGTGTTACTGATACTAAAACATATGGTACTGACAGGCTTGAGGCGTTATATATACTTGAACGAACACTCAATATGAAAAGCGTAGCAGTAACAGATGAGGTTCAGTGTCTTGCAAATGCCTCGGGTAAAAAACGTGTTGTTAATAAGGAGGAAACAATTCTCGCAATTGAAAAGCAACAGAAGATGATTGAAGAGTTTCAAAAATGGGTCTGGAAAGATAAAGAGCGTAAAGAGCGACTCGAAATTATATTTGAAAATCAATTCAGTTGTGTGCGTCGCCGTATTTTCGATGGCTCATTTCTGGAATTTCCAGATATGTCACAGGATATAAAGCTTTATCCGTATCAGAAGAATGCCGTGGCACGAATCCTTTTTTCACCTAATACATTATTGGCACACGATGTTGGCAGTGGAAAAACTTATATTATGATTGCCGCTGCTATGGAGCTCAGACGTATGGGGCTTTCAAAGAAAAATCTTTTTGTTGTACCAAATAACATTGTCGGTCAATGGCGTGATATTTTTAAGACAATGTATCCAACAGCAAAATTGCTTGCAGTAGAACCTAAATCGTTCACACCATCAAAGCGAGAAAAGGTGCTTGAAAAAATGCGTGATGAAGATTTTGATGGCATTATTATGGCATACAGCTGTTTTGAACAAATTCCACTTTCTCAGAAGTTCTATATGGACCAATTGCAAGATACACAAGAGCGCATACGAGAAATGGTTAAGGATAGCAAGAAAAATACCAGAAAGCTACTAAATCAGAGAGAAAAAATTGCAAAGAAATTATCAGAGCTTTCAACTACACTCAATATGTTATCAAATGATATATACTTTGATGAGCTTGGTATCACCCGTCTTTTTGTAGATGAGGCACACAATTACAAAAATGTTCCTATTGAAACAAAAACAGACAGGGTATTAGGCGTCTCGGGTGGTGGTTCTAAAAAATGTACCGATATGCTCAATAAGGTCAGAATGATACAAAGGAATGATGGTGGCGTTGTTATGGCAACTGGTACACCAATTACAAACTCAATTACCGATGCGTTTGTTATGCAGAAATATTTACAGAATGGTGAGTTAGGACTTCTTGATTTGCAGAGCTTTGATAGCTGGATAGGTATGTTTGCCGAAAGAGTAACTGAATTTGAAATAGATGTAGATACTTCAAGCTATCGTTTAGCAACCCGTTTTGCTAAATTTCATAATCTTACAGAGCTGACCTCACTATTTTCACAGATTGCAGATTTTCATCAATTAGACGAAACAAATGGTATTCCCAAATTTGATGGTTATTCTGATGCACTTATTGCTAAAACACCAGAATTCGCAGATTATCTTAATGATATTTCACATCGTGCAGATGCAGTAAGACAAGGTATGGTACATCGAGCTATGGACAATATGTTAAAGATTACTACAGATGGTCGCAAGGCAGCACTTGATTTGCGCCTTGTTTCTCCGAATGCGTGTTTTACATATCAGTCAAAGATTGCACGTTGTGCAGAAAATGTGTTCAACATTTATCAGAAAACAAGCGGCACACAGCTCATTTTCTGTGATTCATCTACACCAAAAGCGGGATTTAATGTGTACGATGAAATGAAAGGCTTGCTTTCACATATGGGAATACCTGTTAATGAGATTGCTTACGTGCACGATGCCACAACTGAAGCCAAGCGCAGTCAGTTATTTGATATGATGCGTAAGGGTGAGCTTCGTGTGTTGATAGGCTCTACCTTTAAACTCGGTATTGGTGTGAATGTACAGGACAAGCTTATAGCAATTCATCATCTCGATGTTCCGTGGCGACCTGCTGATATGACTCAACGCGAAGGGCGTATTTTGCGTCAGGGTAATGAAAATTCAAAAGTGTATATTTATCGTTATATTACCGAAGGAAGCTTTGACGCGTATTCGTGGCAGCTTCTTGAAACAAAGCAACGTTTTATTACGGGCTTACTTTCAGGTTCATACACTGAACGTGATGGTACAGATATTGAAGATACAGTGCTCAACTACGCAGAAGTGAAAGCACTTGCGGTAGGAAATCCCCTTGTAAAAAAACGCGTAGAAGCCGCAAATGAACTCTCGCGTTATTTAGTTTTGCAACGAAAGCTTGTAGAAAGTCGCATCCGTCTTGAAAAAGAACTTTTTGAATTACCATCACAAATTGCACATCAGAAAAGTCTGATAGAAAAAGCACGGAATGACCAGGGTTTCTATAAAGAGTATAAAAAGTCTATGCCTGTAGCGATTACTACCGCTGAAAAAAATGCAGAAGCCGCAGAAAGGAAAAATGTAAGAGAAATAATCTTTGATGGCGTTCGAGAAAATGAATTGCAAAAAGAAGAACGTAATCTGATTGCTTATCGCGGTTTCCAGGTTGTTCTACCTACAAATATGAAAAAAGAAAAGCCGTTTATCTGGTTGCAAAGGACAGGCAGATATTACATAGAACTTGGTGATACTGAGGTTGGTGGGCTTATCCGTATAGATAATTTTCTCGATAATTTTGAAACGCATATTGAGAAGCTGCGTGATAGGCTTAGTGATATGTCAGAAAGAGATGCACATATTCGTTCAGAACTTGAAAGCAAAAAAAGCTATACAGAAAAAATCGAAGAGCTTAAGGTTGAATTAGAAAATCTGGATAAAAAGTTAGGAGTGAATAAAAAGTGAGTAAAGAGAAAGAAATGAAAATTGCTAATATTCCACAAATGAATGTCAATCGTTTAATTGATGAATTGACACCAGCTTATTGCAATATAATAAATGCAGGGTTACCAATAAAGATGTTTCCATCAGTTATGCTATGGGGCCCACCGGGTGTAGGTAAATCACAGGCAGTCAGACAACTTGGAAAAGAAATTGAAAATTTGACTGGTAAGAAAACACACATAACTGATGTTCGTCTTTTGTTGTTTAATCCGATTGATTTACGTGGTATTCCGACTTCTAATGAAGATAAAACCCTTGCAGTCTGGTTAAAACCACAAATATTTCAAATGGATGATAGTGAAGATGTTGTAAATATTCTTTTTCTTGATGAAATTTCGGCGGCGCCACAGTCGGTACAAGCAGCGGCGTATCAGATTACCCTTGACCGCGTGGTGGGTGAGCATAAATTACCTGGAAATTGTATTGTTATTGCTGCAGGTAACAGAACAACTGACAAATCTGTTGCATTTAAAATGCCTAAGGCTCTTGCTAACCGTCTTTTACATATTGAGGTTGAAGGTAGCTTTAAATCCTGGAAAGAATGGGCAATACGCTCTGGTGTGAATGATAAGGTGATTGGCTTTTTATCTTTCCGCCAGCAACATCTTATGACTTTTGATTCTGGTGACGATGACCTTGCTTTTGCTACACCACGTGCGTGGGAAATGGTGAGTAATATTTTAAATTTCGTTAATTCGGATGTAGATAAGATGTATTCACTTATTGCTGGTGTTATTGGTACAGGGTTAGCAATTGAGTTTCGTACATGGTCTAAGGTTTATAATGATTTACCAGATTTGGAAGAGATTTTTAATGGTGGACAACCAGCACTCCCGACTGGTACTGATGCAATGTATGCACTTTGCGCCGCAATGACTGCGTATGCAAGAGAGCACAAGGATGATATTCGTCGTATTGCGAATTCGGTGCAGTATGCGAATCGTATGCCACCAGATTTTTCTACGGTGTTGTTTAAGGATTATATGTATATAGAGAAAGATTTTCGTGCAAAACTTCTGAATATTCCTGAGTTTTCTCAATGGCTCTCATCGAAAGGAAGGTTGTTACATGGCACTGTCTGATGAAAAAATACGTGAATATATGAAACGTTTGTTACTATCAAGGATGCGCATTCTTTGCAATCATGGATTTTATGGTCTTTTACTTATGCATATGATTTATTCCATAGATGAGGGGGCTGATACCGCCTATACAGACGGAGAGCGAATTGCTTTCGGACCTGACTTTCTTGAAAATCTCTCTGACAGTGAACTGGATTTTGTTATGATGCACGAGATATTACATGTTGTGCTTCAGCATTGTCTGCGAGGTAAAGAAAGAGATAATGAAAGGTACAATATTGCTGCGGATATAGTTATAAATTCAAATATTATGTTAGAAAATGGTGGGAATCCAAGTAGTATTACTCTTTCAAAATATGGAGAGTCCATGCATTTAGCACCTGATGGCAATGAAGGTTATCTGTATACTGCAGAAGAAGTTTATGATATGTTGCCACCTACCCAAAAAAATAATAGTAAGTTAAAAGCAACGCCTGGTTCGGTAGATGGTAGAGCAGAAAAAAAGCAAGAAGAACGAAAAAATGGAGATGAGATTCCGGAAATCTGGGATGACCATTCAAAGTGGGGGAAGTTTGAAGAGGATAGTGTTCTTAGGGATGTATGGGTGAAACAATTTGCTGAGACTTGTGAGGCAATTTCTGTTCGCGATAAATCTGACACACGCGGAATTCTTCCTATGTTTGCAAAAAGAATGCTTGAAAAACTTACAAAGCCTCAAACTGATTGGCGAAGTATTCTTAATGATTTTATTCAGGAAGAGATTAATGATTATTCTTTTTCTCCGCCAGATAGACGTTTTCAGGATAGTCCGTTTTTTCTGCCGGACTTTAATGAAAAAGGTAAAACCGATGAAGTAACCGATATTTTATTTATGATTGACACCTCTGGGTCTATATCTGATAAAATGATGACAGCTGCATATTCTGAGGTTAAAGGTGCAATTGACCAGTTTAACGGAAAACTATGCGGATGGCTTGGTTTTTTTGATGCAGCTATTATTAAACCAAAGCCGTTTTCCAGCTTTGAAGAGTTTATTGTAATAAAACCTGCAGGCGGAGGCGGAACAGATTTTCAAATAATTTTTGAGTATGTTCACGAATATATGCAAGAAAAACCACCAGCAAGTATAATTATACTGACTGATGGGTATGCTCCTTTTCCAAAAGAGGAGTTGGCAAATGGTATACCAGTGCTATGGCTTATAAACAATGAAGATGTTGATCCGCCTTGGGGCAAGGTTGCGAGAATAAAGGTTTAGAATATCAACAAAATACCAATATAAATTTAGTGCGTGTTTTACATCCCAAAAACAGTACATTAGATTTTGTATTATATGTATGAAAGAAAATTTCGGGAGGTAAAGATATGGTATTTTATAAGATTGATGCAGTAAGTGAAGAGGTTGAAGAAAAGTTTGAATTATCAAGCAGACGTGTTCAGAGAAATTTCGCAGAAGAGCTTGCAGAAAAAAGTGAAACCTTTTACAGAAAAACCAAGGGGAACTGTTTTGCTTTTGTGACTAATATACGCGATAGTAAAATCAGCTTTGGAATGTTAATGCGTATAAATGGTGATGAAAAAAGTTGTTTTGCAAAATATGAAAAGTTATTGCCATTTAAACTTAAAAATATTGAATTTGAAGAAGTGACATTCAGAAATATATTATCCACACTCAAAAATGCGTGTCATTCATCTTACATATTTGATGATGAGCATATTCTTGATGATTTCGAAATCAATGTTATATCAGGCTATGGCAGTATTGCTTATGGTGAAAATATAATTGAAGCTGATTTATCCAAGGAAGATGTTTTTGAAATTGCAGAGCAAAATCTTGTCAGTGGAACATTAACACCAGAGCTTCAGAGAATATATTCAGAAAATTCTCCGAAAAAATTCAAAGGTCATCCTGTGCACTATATTGTGAAAAATGACAGTAGCGATTCAAGAAAAGAGATTTACAGAACTTTATTAGCGGCACTTTATAACAATAACAGAATACAAAATAAAAGGTATTGCTTTATAGATTTTGATTCTGATAGCCGTGTTAATACAAAGTCGCTTGAAACACATTATAAAATCAATGTAGGTGGTGCTATTGTAATCCGTTACGAGACCGATGTTGATTGTACAGGTGAATACAATAGTCGTGGATGTGATGTTATTTCAAAAATCTGCGAGGTTGCAAATAAATATAAAAACAACGTTTTAACTGTTATATGCCTTCCTGTTGCAAGTACTAAAATAAAAGAGGAGTTTTTATTGCATTTTGGCTCTACTGCTTTTATTGAGCTTTATGAAGACGTTGTATTTAAAGATCAGGCACAAGAATATTTAAAGTACAAGGCAAAGCAAGTTAAAATTAAAAGCGATAAAAAATTAACTGCGTTGTCAGATGATATGAATAAAGGCTACACTGCTACCGAATTAAACAAGATATTTGATGAGTGGTACAACCAGAAGCTTCGTAGCACAGTTTACCCAGAATATAAAGAAGCAATAGCGGCTAAAGCAAAAGTAAAAAATGAGAAGCCTAAAGGCAGTGCTTACCAACGATTGCAGGAGCTTATAGGTTTAAGCGAAGCAAAAAAGGTAATGGACCAGGCGTTGAATTTCTACAAAGCACAAAAATTATTTGCTGACAGGGGCTTTACAGATGACCACCCTGCAATGCATATGATTTTTACAGGTAACCCAGGAACTGCCAAAACAACAGTAGCTCGTCTTTTTGCTCAGATAATGAAAGAAAATGGTTTATTAAGTAAAGGCGATTTATATGAAGTCGGCAGAGCAGATATTGTTGGGCAATATGTCGGACAAACTGCACCACTCGTACAAAAGGCATTCAAAAAAGCAAAAGGCGGAGTGTTGTTTATAGATGAAGCGTATTCTCTTGTTGATGAAAGAGATGGCCTTTATGGTGACGAGGCGATTAACACCATTGTTCAGGAGATGGAGAATAACAGAGAAGATATGGTGGTTATTTTTGCTGGTTACCCCGATAAAATGGAAGGCTTTTTAAATAAAAACCCAGGACTTCGTTCAAGAATTGCGTTTCATATACCATTTGAAGATTATAATTCAGCAGAGCTTTGTGATATAGCAAAACTTATTGCTTCTGATAAGGGTGTGAAATTATCGGATAACGCTTTAGGTAAATTAGAAAAAGTTTTTGAATCTGCGGTGTTATCTGAAGATTTCGGCAACGGAAGATATGTAAGAAATGTTATTGAAAAAGCCAAAATGTCACAGGCAAACAGACTTGTTTCAATGGAATTGGATAAGGTGACAGATGAAGATATTACGACACTTTACGAAGAGGATATAGAAGAGCTTGCTATAAGCAAAACAAATCAGACCCAAAGAATAGGCTTCGCAGTATGAACGCTATAATAAAAAAACTGAAAATTACAGAGAATGGTGCTAAAACTGTTGATATAACATTTGATAGCTTTTGCACCATTCTCAATAGTACAGATAACGAAACAACACTTGAAATAATCAAATTGCTTACGGGTATTGAAGCAACTAAAAAATCGCTTTTGTCAGTTGAATTTTTTGCAGAAGTCGAGCTGGTTGAAAATTATTATATTACTGGTTATAAACAAAAGAATTCTAAAAGCTGGGTTTTATCTGTTTCTAAAAATAACTCTGATGGTGATTTTACAAATGAATATTTTTCACTTGTAAAAAAATCGGCGGAAGAGTCTGTTATAACAAGCTTTGAAGATATAAGCAAGCAGAATTATCCGTTAAGACTTGCATTTTATAAAGATAGTAAATATTACTTCAAAGGTCGTTTTTCTAAAATGACAAACGGAATTGGTGTAACCCGTTCTTTTCAGTCTTTTTTAAGTAACTTTATAAAAGAATTTAAACCTGAACAGATAAACAAAGAAAAAAATTTGTGGCTCACTTTAAAAGAAAATGGTGAGTTTGTTGTTATAAAGGGTGAAGCTGGTGAAGAAGCAACCAACTTTTCAGAAGATGATTTTTTAAAATATAGTCTGTTGTGCTTTATGAAACTTGTTGAGTTTTGGGATGGGTTTAATAATTTGAGAAATATAAACGCTGTAAAAACACCACTAATTGTTATAAGTGACAAGAAAAAAGTTTTTGCAGAAAAAGGTGAAAACAAGCTGAATAATAAATTGAAAAAAGCAAACAGACAAATAGTTGTTTTCAAGGAAAGTGGTTAGTATATTCTGTTGCCAATTTCGTTAAAAGAAATTTGTGTTCTTTGTCAATGGAAAAAGTATTTTGAATGATGTAATATTTTTGTGAGGTGCAATTTATAAATAATTAAAAGCAGATGCACCAAATTCAGTGCATCGAGTTTCGTATAATAAACTCACAAGCCTTTTATAAAGAAACGAAGGGGATATCTGCAATGAAAAAACGCTTAATTATTATCAATCGTATGTATGCTGGGGGTTATTTAACCGAAGGCGAGAATATTGGTCACGAAATCATAAATCTGTTCCGTTCAGATAATGGTAATAATTATCTATGGCTAAACGCAGGTGGAAGTTGCAAAAAATCTAACTTTGTAGATAAAAATGGAAATATGATTTATGACGAAGTTATTATGCTTATGGTTAGAATGTATGGCCACAGACAGTGGAAGGTTTTAGGAAAAGCGGAAATTGATACATCCGTTTTGACTGATTATATGGTTCCTAAATTCGGTGAAAAAGCCCATAATAAACAAATTAAAAAAATTGAAGAAGAAAAAATTTACTATGGTGGTCAACCAATAAACGAGATTTTTGATAATAACTTTTTCAACGGAAAGCTTCAAAGTGGAGTAGATATATATTATACTTTTAAAGCTAAAGATGTTTTTCTTCCTATAGCTACACCTGAAAATGTAGAAAAAACAATTATAAATATTGAAGGATTAAAAGGACTTTCAAATCAGTCGCTTAGAATGTATTTATCAGATGATAAAAATGATACATACAAGAAATTCAATGATATTATAGATGGAAAAGTGTTTGATTGGGAGAATGAAAATACAACTCAAAAAGTGGATATGGAGGACGCTGTTATCACCGAAGGAAAAGAGTATTTCTTAAAAATTATTAACGAGGAATACCGTGAACTTTCTTTTTCAAATCTTTTGGCGTACTTTTTAAAAAATAAAAAGGTTATGGCGCTTTTTGCAGAACAGGTTTTAAAATTAAAAAGCTTCAATTCTAATGCATATTCAATTGCACGAGAAGAAAAAAATATTGACCTTTTTATTTCTTCGCCAGAACATTATATTATCATAGAAAACAAAATTCGTTCGGGTCTTATTGAAGAAGAAAAAGATATGACTAAAAAGATTCTAGAATATTTTGATGAAAGCAATGAAAAGAATTTACCTCCAAAAGCTAAAGAACTGATAAACGCTTTTAAGCAGGTGAAAAACTATTACCAAACCGACCGATACTATGCCTATGCATGCGGAATGGTTGAAAAGCAAAAAAATAATGCTACTATAAGTGGCTATGTGTTATTTCCTAATTATGCGTTACACAGCATTACTCAGCAACTACAAAATGCACTCTTTAGCGAAAAATATACTCCTATTACCTATAAGCAAGTTTATTCGTTTTTTGGCACCTTAAAAGACAGTGATGTGTTAACTGCAAGCGAAAGCAAATATTTAGACGAATTTTTAAATGCAATGGAAATTCACACCAAAGAAGTTGATAATATTTTCGAGGAAGAAATGAAAAATAGATTTTACAAAAAAATCAAATCTTCGAAAGGCGATATTTCCTGACTTCGTTAACTGCATCGCATTGAGTTTAAAAGTCTAATTCACCTGATAATGAATTCCCACTGAGAAATCGGTGGGGATTTTTCGTGCATTGGTAAAATAATTGATTTTAAACTTGTTAGAATGAATTAAATAAGTTTTGTGTACTGGATTTGGTGCATCAAGTTTCGTATAATAAACTCAAAGCTTAAGAAAAGGAGTTTGTGTTATGAAAATTGAAAATGGTGTTTTAAAGTATATTGATGAATTGGTTTGCCCCCATCTTGTATTCCCTGAAGATATGACAGATATTGCTGATGAGTTTTATATGTCTCTTGGTGAAACTGATAACATTGAAACCATTGAGGTTGAAGCGGGCAATCCTTATTACCACAGTGCAGGTAACTGCCTTATTGAAACTGATACCGAAACACTCGTTTTAGGTTGCAAAAACAGCGTTATTCCAGATGATGGCTCAGTTACTAAAATAGGTAAATGCGCTTTTAATGGTTGTCAGGAATTAAAGAGTATTACAATTCCGGATTGCATAACTGAAATTGGCTATATGGCATTCGCATACACAGGGCTTAAGGAAGTTACAATTCCTGAAGATTTAGAAGAAATTGCAGCGCACTCCTTTTCGCTCAATCGATATCTTGAAAAAATTATTGTTGTAGAAAAGTAAAGGGAGATTTTTATGGAGACAAAGTTTGATATGAAAGATTTAATCAATACCATTTCAACAAAATCAGGACTTTTCGGCGTATTTGCAAACCATGATTTTGGTTCAACAACATTATTAATGCAAATTGCAAGAGCTGTGGCAAATATTAATAAAGGCACAGTAATTGTTTTTTCTTCTGAGTGGCTAAAGGAACATTGGTATGAGCGGATGCAATCAATTGGTTTGTCTACAGAAAAATTTGTCGTGATTGATGACTTTTCTCCAAAAATAGAAACTATAAAAACTGCAATTAATAATACAAAAGATGTAAAACTTATTTTAATTGATTATTTAGAATTGGTAGACCCAGAAGTCCCTGAAGAATTAGTACAGATATCTGAAATGTATTCGATGCCAATTTTAATTAGTGGGCATTTAAACCGAGATTCAGGAGATTATGACCTTAACAAAAGACCTGAATTGTATAGTGTACCATCAATAAGACGTGAATTGCCTACCTCACCACATCACGTGTTCTTGCATTTATGCCGTTATGATTTCTTCGCACTTTTACATCGTGAACACGATTGCGACAGAGGAATTGGAACAGCATATCGATATAATATAAAGAATACTACCGAATTGATAGTAAAAAGGAACTGCTTCGGAAACCTCAATAGCATATTTTTTGAGTGGAACGAGCAGAGAAAATGCTTTGAATTATAGTTGAATTGAGAATGTTGAATTCAAATAACACAAAGTTAATATTACAAAAACAACCCGACTATCAACAGTCGGGGCATTTTTTATTTGCATTACCAATTTTTTTCTTTTTCGTCTAATTTATCACTCAATGCACCGGAATTGGTGCATTGGGTGTTTTATAATATAGTTACCAAATAAGAAAAGAGGTTTATATTATGAAAGAATTATGGGTATTATCAGTAAGAACATCTTTGCCGGATGAGTGTTATTCAAAGGATGAATTAAAATTAACAATGACAGCCTTTGAAACGTTTGAAAAAGCTAAAAATGCTATGCGAGATACAATGAAAGGTTTTGCTTTTTCTCAAAATAGTATGTTTGATGGTAAAGGAAGAATTATAGCGTTTGATAAATATATAGAAGATATGAGTGGTGATGAATTTTGGGGAGAAGATTTAACGAAAAGTAAAGCAATAAAAATTCACAATGCATTAGCAGCAATTTTAAATGGTGAAGATTCATCACCGGATATAGAAAAAGGTGAATATACTGACTATATGATAGCATTTAAATATGATGGTGAATCGATTGTTTCATATGGTGACGATGATGGTCCGTGTAACGGATATAACCCTTATATTGCCACAAACGCATTTTCTATGGAGCAAGAAAAAGATTACTATATTTACATTGATGATTTATTCGGACAAGACGCTTCATCTGAACTTTACATTGATTTGAAAAAGGTTGAAGTGAAGTAAGTATAAAACTACCCGACTATTGAAAATAATTCAATAGTCGGGTAATTAATTTGTTATTTATAAAAAGAATTAGAAATAGAATATATAATTAGTTGATTTTTATAAAGTGTATATGATATACTCGAATAAAGGAGCTGAACTTATGACTGAACAAGAACGTAAAGCATTAAATGAATTCTTATTAGATATAGATTGCTTGTCTGAGTTATCAAAATGGCAAGACGAGTTTAATATCTTTGAAATTTTGAAGATTTCCCGCACAGAAATACGACACAGCAATTTTTTATCATGGTTAATGACACCGAGCGAAAATCATGGAATGGGTGACAAGGTGTTAAAAGGCGTTTTTCAGTATTTAGCAAAAATTCCATCCAATGTTGATGCTTCTACTAAGCTTATGATTATGGATAATTATAGTTTTTCCATTCGTAGAGAATGGGGGAATATTGATATTTTAGCAGTATCCGATGACGAAAAATGTGTTGTTTGTATTGAAAATAAGATTGATTCCAAAGAGAA
>JAZNCY010000323.1:0-1607 GCA_045587825.1 Acutalibacteraceae bacterium | reverse complement strand
TGTCAGCATATTTAATTGCATTATTCTTATTACTGAAAGCACCTACCTGAACTGTGTAGAGTGTTTTTTTATTTTCTTCTGTTTTTTCTTCATCTAAGACACTTATTCCATAATAATCACAAATACCTTTTGCAATTGCTTCACCAATCAGCTTTGTGTTTTTTATAATAAAATCCGAGCCAGTTTTTGTATCGTGAAATTCACATTCACAATAAACAGTAATACCTTTTGCTGAGTTTATTTCATAAAAAGACGGTTTTTCTACCAATTTCTCGGCAGATTCACCTGGTGTAACAGGGGCTAATCGGTTTAAAACTGCCTCTCCTACCTTTTTTCGTTCCCCTGTTAAAGAATACAGAAGTATTTGTGTGCCACCAGTTACATTATGCTTTGCGGTAGCATTTGTGTGAATTGCCAAATGGATATCCGCACCAAATACGTTACTTTCTTTGACACGCTCATACATATTATCATTATAGGTACACTTGACGTTAAATCCTTTTTCTTTTAAATAATTATAACAAGCACGTGCTATTTTATGACATTGCTCTTTTTCGTTAGTTCCACCAGTTGCATAAAGGTTTGCCTCCTGATTACTCGGAGATATATAAATCTTCTTCGCCATTTTCTCACCCTCAATTAGTTTCGTTATTATAATGATTGTAATTAGTCGAAACGCAGTTGCATTTCGCATTACGCTCATTGAAAGGATTATAGTCGAATTTTCAAAGAAAATTCGATACCAAATATATGATTAGGTATCGAAACAGTGTAAAATTACACTGTTTCGACTAACTATAATCGTTATAATATGTAAGCGCACGCTCGCTGTCACTCAACCCCTTAGTCGTCGGGTCTACAACAACACCCATTAAACCGAGGAAATTCACCACCACACACAACGAGTCGAATAATTCCGACTCTGATATTTTAGGGATGATTTCAAAAATCTCCAATGCTTTATATACAAAAGAAAGTATAAGTGCAAAAAAACTTAACAAAAATGCTTTGTTTTTAAATCTCGCTTTCCAGTTAATTTTTATTTTAATCGCCACCTTATCTGTATTTTTCCAAATTATTAATTCTGTGATTTATAATTTTAACCTGTTCTTCTACTACTGGCATTCGTTTTGCAAAATTATTGTGTTCACGAACCTCTCTTGTTAACTCTTCAAGTTTGGTATCAAACACAGCCTGACTCTTTTCTACATAACCAATAGCTTTACTGCTGCCAATAAAGCTCGACATAAAACCACTGATTATTGCTACAAAACCACTGATTATTGCTATAAGAAGTTCATCGCTCATACTTTTCTTACTCCTTATTGCTTGTGTTACCATACTTGTAAAACATTTGCTTAATATAATTCTCATAACTGCCATACTCTTTTTTAGAGCTTGGTTTTGCATAGAACTCTCTTTCTGTCAGAATACCAGAATTACCAGTTAAGTAAACGAATTGTTGATATGTTTTCGGCATAATAGTTGCCTGTGTATTAGTAGTACCCGTGGTTTTATTTTTACTACCTGAACCCCCAGACGAATTCCTTTTTGAAACAGATAAATTGTAACTTCTGTCTTTATTTTTCTGGTCACGTTCTGCTTCG
>JAZNCY010000322.1:0-4656 GCA_045587825.1 Acutalibacteraceae bacterium | reverse complement strand
CGTTCTTCTCTTTGTAACTCAGTAAAAGAGTCCTCAGAAGTAGTTAATTGTGTTTCAGATATTGGTTCGCTTTTAATTGGTATTGAAGCTAATGAATATATCAATTCGGCAACAATAAATTCAATTGATTTAGGTAAAGGTACCGCTAAAATTAGTACAGTTTTAAGTAGTGAATTATTTTACAAAATAATTGAAGAACAAACTGGGCTTGAAATCGGTAATGAACAAGGTCTCGTTAATTGCCTTAACAATCTTGCTAAAATCAAAAAGAAATATGACCGACTTGAAAATGCATTAGAAGAGGTCGAAGCAACCGGCTACGGAATTGTTATGCCGGATATTGATGAATTAACACTCAAAGAGCCTGAAATTGTAAAACAGGGTGGTCGCTATGGTGTAAGACTTTCAGCATCTGCTCCGTCAATTCATCTTTTAAAGGCGGATATTGAAACTGAGGTTGCACCAGTTGTCGGCACTGAAAGTCAGTCAGAAGAATTAATTAAATATCTTCTTAATGAATTTGAGGAAGACCCGCTTAAAATTTGGCAGTCAGATATTTTTGGTAAATCTTTAAATGAACTCGTTAACGAAGGACTTCGCAACAAACTTTGTCATATGCCACAGGATGCACGTGGCAAAATTCAGGAAACCTTAGAAAAAATTATAAATGAAGGTTGTAGCGGTTTAATTTGTATTATTTTATAAATTTTAAGGATAGCTTAGGCTATCCTTAATTTTTTTACATATACTAAGATTTGGTGATAATATGATAAATTCAATTTGGAATACTTCTGCCCATTTACCACGCTTTGAGCAATTAAAACACGACCTGAAAACCGACGTTTTAATTATTGGTGGTGGTCTGACAGGTGTGTTATTAGCATTAAAACTTAAAGAACTTGGTGTGCAATATGCTTTAGTTGAAGCAAATACAATTTGTAGCGGTGTTACGCTTAATACAACTGCTAAAATTACATCTCAACATAGTCTGATTTACAGTAAAATTAATAAGTCGTTTGGTGCTGAAATGGCAGAAATGTATTATAAATCAAATGAAGAAGCGCAAAAAGAATTTAAGACCAAATGTAAAAATATTGATTGTGATTTCGAGGAAAAAGATGCATTTGTTTATTCAGTGAACAGAAGTGATAAAATTAATGAAGAATGCGAAATTCTAAAGCGAATTAAAGCTGATTTTGAATTCACCAATAAACTTGATTTGCCTTTCAGTATTGCGGGTGCGATAAAATTCAAAAATCAGGCGCAGTTTAATCCACTTAAATTTGTTAAAGGTATTGTAAAGGATTTAAATATTTATGAAAATACAAAAGTACTTTCGTTTGATGGTAAAAGCTATGTAACAAATGGTGGTAAAATTACAGCAAATAAAACTATTGTTGCTACTCATTTTCCAATTTTTAATAAATTCGGGTTTTATCCTATAAAGCTCTATCAGGACCGCTCCTATGTTATAGCACTACAAAATGCCAAAACAGTTGATGGAATGTATATAGACGAAAACCCAATAGGTCTTTCTTTCAGAATGTATAATGATTTACTTCTTTTAGGTGGAGGTGCTCATCGCACTGGTAAAGAAGGTGGGAATTGGGGAGAGTTAACTAAATTTAAAAATCGTTTTTATCCAGCTTCAAAAGAAGTTACAAGATGGGCAACACAGGACTGTATGTCACTTGATGGAATTCCTTATATTGGTCAATATTCAAAAATAGCACCAGATATTTTTGTTGCGACAGGCTATAATAAATGGGGGATGACTTCGTCAATGGTCGCAGCAAATCTTCTTTGCGATTTAGTTATGGGAAATGAGAATGAATACAGCACTTTATATTCGCCAGCAAGAAAGCTTTTTCAACCACAGTTATTTACAAATATTATAGAAAGTACTGTTAATCTTTTAAATCCCACAACACCACGTTGTCCGCATTTGGGTTGTGCATTAAAATGGAATAATGCAGAAAAAAGCTGGGATTGTCCGTGTCACGGTTCGAGATTTAGTGATGCTGGTAAATTATTAGATAATCCAGCAACTGCAGATTTAAAAATAAAGCATAGAAACCATTAAGGCTTCTATGCTTTTAGTTTTATGTATTTTATTGGTCTTCGCCAAAATCTTTAATGAATTCAGCAATAAGTTTTTCTGGCCAGTCTGAAACTGGTTCAAGCTTACCAGTAAAGAAACGAAGTGTTTTTGGCTCGTGAACAAATCTTAAACCGCCAACTAAATGTCTGTGGTCATAA
This sequence comes from Acutalibacteraceae bacterium, assembly GCA_045587825.1. Taxonomy (GTDB): domain Bacteria; phylum Bacillota; class Clostridia; order Oscillospirales; family Acutalibacteraceae; genus DTU089. The sequence continues at coordinate 2,397 of JAZNCY010000322.1, read as the reverse complement.
AGCCATTTAACTCTGTCAATTACATATTCTGTCTGTGAAAGTGTAAACACACGTCTTGGGAATGCAAGACGAACCATTTCAACAGATGCGATGTGTTCGCTACCATCAGCATTTCTTTCTTCTGAAAGTGTACCTCTTTCCATACCACGAATACCACCGCAAAGGTAGAGTGCAACAGTAAGAGCACCAGCAGGGTATTGTTCTGCAGGAATATGGTCAACTACTTGACGAGCATCAATGTGAGCACCTAAGCCACCACCTGGTGTAACCATTGGAACACCCATAGAGTCAAGAATTGAAACACAATGCTTAATAAACTGTGGACCTTGTGAAATGATATCTAAATCCATTGTTTCTTCAAAGCCGATAATGAGAGCTTCCATTTCTTTAACAGACATACCGCCGTATGTAAGGAAACCTTCAAACATTGTAACATAGTCTTCCATTTCGTGGAATAACTTTTCATCTCTTATGAGAATTCCGCCGCCACGACCGAAACCGAACTTTCTGCCTGAGAAGTAAATCATATCGAAAAGGTCTGCAACCATTCTTGTAATTTCAGGAATAGTCTTGTCTTTCATTGACTCTTCTCTTGTTTTAATAAAATAAAGGTTATCCTGTAAAAGAGAAGCATCTAAAACAGTTGTAATGCCGTAAGATTTTGCAAGCTCTGTTGCTTCTTTCATATTTTCATAAGAAATAGGCTGACCACCAATAAGGTTAGTACCAGCTTCAAGTCTTAAGAAAGCAATGTTATCAGCACCTTCTCTTTCAATGCAAGCCTTAACTTTATCTAAATCAATGTTACCTTTGAATGGTAAATTGCTTTTTACAATTAAACCTTCATCTTTAACGAGCTCTTCAACTCTACCGCCGAGTCTTGTAACGTGAGCTTTTGAAGTTGTGAAGTGATAGTTCATAATTACACAACTGTCTGGTTTAACGAAGTGTTGTGCAATAATATGCTCACAAGCACGACCCTGGTGAGTTGGGAGAAGGTTATTAATACCGAAAATTTCTGCTAATTTATCTTTCATTCTATAGAATGTTTCACTACCAGCGTAAGCATCGTCTGCACGAAGCATAGCTGCTTGCTGATTATCACTCATAGCGTTAACGCCTGAGTCAGTGAGCATATCCATAAAAATATCGCCATTATGAAGCATAAATGTATTAAAACCAGCTTCATACATTTTCTTTAAACGCTCTTTTGCTGGTAAAAGATTGAGCTTCTGAACAATCTTTACTTTATGCATTTCAACTGGAACTTCAGGTCTACTATAAAACTTGATTTCTGACATATTTAGAATTCCTTTCAAATCTGTATTGAATTTGTACGAATGATAGTATATAATACATTTATTAATAAATAAAACAAATAGTTTAGATAAATGTTATCGAAAAAATCGATTGAAAGGATAAATAATGGAAATTCGTAATTTAATGTCGTTTATTCAGGTTGCCGAGCTTAATAGCTTTACTAAGGCGGCAGATGTTTTGGGCTACTCTCAATCAACAATTTCATTCCAGATAAAACAGCTTGAAACAGAGCTCCAGTGTCTTTTGTTCGAAAGAATTAACCACACCATAACATTGACTGAAAGGGGTAGAGAGCTTCTTTCTTATGCCCATAATGTTTGTCGGTTAACTGATGAATTCAGGCAGAATTTAGAAGAAACAAAAGAACTTAAAGGGGTTATTCATTTAGTTGCACCTGACTCAGTTTGCGAAGATATGCTAACAACAAATTACAATGACTTTCATAGCAAGTACCCTGGAATTTCGTTAAAGTTTACTGCAGCGGATACTGGCGATATGTTTCTGATGCTTGACAGAAATGAAGCGGATTTAATGGTGACACTTGATAACCACGTTTATAAAAGTGATTACATAATTGCAAAAGAAGAGCATATACCAATGCACTTTGTTACTAACAAAAATTCACCTTTAGCAAAATTTAAAAAACTTTCTATTAAGGATTTGTTGGAATATCAATTTATTTTAACAGAAAAAGAAATGGGTTACAGGCGAATTTTAGATAAGACACTCGCAAAAATGTCTTTAGAAATTAAACCTGTTTTAGAGGTTGGGCGTACAGATATAATTACAGAATTGCTTTGTTTTAATGATGATAAAATTTCATATTTACCAGACTTTGTAACTGAAGAAAAAATTAAAAGCGGTGAACTTGTCTTTCTTAATGTAGTGGATGGTGAAACTGATATATGGAAACAAGTTATTTATCATAAAAACAAGTGGCTTTCAAATAGTCTTAGCGCTTTAATTGAGTATATAAAAATTGCTGAATTTAACAATTAGGTGATATCAATGCAAAAGAATTTTAAATATGAAATTATTGGTGGTAATAAAAATGCCGCTATTAACGTTGTAAAAAAA
>JAZNCY010000321.1:0-2491 GCA_045587825.1 Acutalibacteraceae bacterium | reverse complement strand
TTTCTAAAAGTCGTGCAATTTCAACCTTTTCTTTGAAGCTAAGAGTTGCTTCATTACCTTGAGATTTAAGTAAAATTGTACGGTCTGAAATTCTGATTTTGTTCATAACAGTAATCCTTCCAAAAATAGATTATATTGATAAGTATTGATTATTGTTTTTTAGTGGTACGGGTAGGGTGAAAGGAATTATCCGAACCGTGTTTTTTATAGACGGATTTCCGCTCACTCTTCGTTAAAATACTCGCAAATCCGTAAAGGATTCGCTCCGTTTTTGCCTTGATTGACCACAAATCCGTTCTGTAAAAAATCTTCGACCTATAAAGCGAAAGATTTTTATTGGATTTTTGGTGTTGAGGGCGAAGGAAGGCTGACGCCTTGCAAGACCGAAACGCCGAAAAGCCTTGAAAATATTCGCTTTTAGGCAGGTTCGGATAACTCATTTCACCCTAGACAAATAAAAAACCTGAGTCAAAGCATAATTGCTCTAACTCAGGGACGAATTTAAAATAATCCGCGGTACCACCCCGCTTACTGCCGAAAAAGACAGTCACTCATTAAGACTCAATAAAGTCCGTAGCCATGGTAACGGGGCAACCGGAATCTCTTACACACAAAAGCTTCTGAGATTCTGCTCTGGAACGAGACCACATTGTTGAAACCTGTTGACTCACACCAACCGCCAACTCTCTGAAAAGTTTACTCAAAAATGCGTAATTCCTTCAATGCATTTATCAATATGTGCAGTATAATACCACCTGAGAATGCTATTGTCAAGAGTTTTTTTACAAATTCTCTGTTGAGTTTTAAAAAGTTACTTGACTTTATTGTAAAATTTATATACTATATAGAAGTAAAAAATTATAAGGATGTGTGTTTTGATGAATCAACAATACGATGCATTGTTTACCCCTTGGAAAATACGTGACGTTGAAATCAAAAACAGAATTGTTATGTGCCCAATGGGTGGTACATCACTTTTCGGTTGGTTTGAACTCGGCGGTTGCCATTTTGACAAGGAAGCGGCTAAACTTTTCATTGAAAGAGCTAACAACAATGTTGGTCTTATTATCCCTGGTATCGCACCACTTCGTGATACTATTTGGGGCAAATGGCTTTGGCAAAATCCAAAGATGTTTGAAGAATTAAAAGAATTTATGGATGAAATCCATAAGACTGGTGCTAAGTTATTCATTCAGCTTACTGCTGGTATGGGTCGTTCTTGGGCCATTACAGAACTCATAGCACCACTTCACAAAAACAAATTTACTCGTGCAATAGTAAAACCAATTATTGATACATCTCACGAGTTAGCTTCTCCTTCTCCACAACCATCTCGTTGGGCTCACGATATTATCTGCCCTGAAATGACAGTTGAGCAAATTCACGAAATTATTGAAGCTTATGCTAAAACTGCAAAGCTTTGTATGGATGCTGGCGTTGACGGTGTTGAAGTTCACGCTGTTCACGAAGGTTATCTTTTAGACCAATTCGCTATTGAATTCTTTAACAAACGTACTGACGAATACGGCGCAAGCTTTGAAAACCGTTTCCGTTTCGCAGCAGAAGTTGTTAAAGCTATTAAAGGCGCTTGTGGTGAAAACTTCCCTGTTTCACTTCGTTACTCGGTTGAGTCAAAAATGAAGGGCTTCTGCGAAGGTGCAATGCCTGATGAAGTTGAAGGTAAGGATTATAAAGAAGCAGGTCGTGCAATGGCTGAATCTGAAAAGGCTGCTAACTACCTTCAGGATGCAGGTTACGATATGCTTAACGCTGACAATGGTACATATGACTCTTGGTACTGGGCACACCCACCAATGTATATGCCTGAAAACTGTAACTTAGAAGATGTTGCTCACATCAAAAAGTTTGTAGATATCCCAGTTGTTTGTGCTGGTAGAATGGACCCTGCAGTTGCTGCAGATGCTATTAAAGAAGGCAAAATTGATGGTCTTGGTGTTGCTCGTCAATTCCTTACAGACCCAGAATGGATTACAAAAATTATTGAAGACAGAATTGAAGATATCAAGCCTTGTATTTGCTGTCATAGTGCTTGCTTTAACTTCTCTTCATCAAAAGGTCACGCTAATACACAAGACCTTTTCGACACAATGGGTCTTTCTCGTTGTGCTCTTAACCCAAAAACAATGCAGTCTAAAAAATATAAAATCGAACCTGCTAAGAAAGCAAAGAAGGTTGCTATTATCGGTGGCGGTATCGGTGGTATGGAAGCTGCTATCGTTCTTGCACAACGTGGCCACAAGGTTGACCTTTATGAAAAGACAGATAAATTAGGTGGCGTATTTATTGCTGCGGCTGCTCCTACATATAAAGAAAAAGACCGTGACCTTATTGCTTGGTACAATCGTGAAGTTAAGAAATATGATGCTATTACAATTCATATGAATACAGAAGTTAAAGATGTTGCTTCTCTTAATGCTGACGAAGTTATCGTTGCAACTGGTGCTACTGCAAAGAGAATTCCAATTCCTGG
>JAZNCY010000320.1:0-9251 GCA_045587825.1 Acutalibacteraceae bacterium | reverse complement strand
TTTACTTCTTTTACCATTGAAGAGTATTGCTCGTCGAAAAATGGAAGTGCAAAGGTATTTGAAGTAATAGGAATAGTTTTTGAAGTACGATCAAAGAGAACTGAATGATAAAATGAAGCTTTATTTTCAACAGAGTCTTTATTTGAATATGTAGAAAACCATGCTTCTGCACACTCTTCTGTGTCGATTAAATACCCTTTTGCAATAGAGCGTGTTCTTTGGAATTTATCCATTAAACCTAATTTTTCTAAACACTTAACTGTGTTAGTCATTTCTGATGTAACAGTGATATTAAGCTCGTAGCCGACTTCTTCTTCATAGCGATGATAAAATTCATAATCGTCGTAATACTCATCTGACTCAATATCAAAATCAGTTTCTCTTAATGGTTTAAAAACATAAGTGTTATAGAATGATATATTTCCATATGTTTTTTTAGGTTTAAACCATTCTTCCCAGGTGAGTGACTGAACGTCATTATAAATAGCGGTTTTAAGTGTCAAGAATTCTTCATCTGTTAAATTTTCTAATATCGTAGGAACAGAATCAATAGAATTAATAGTTACCTGAGCACCCTTTGAAAGCGGGATTTTATTGTAAACCATATCAAAATCGTGTGCCGATTTTTGAGTTTCACGAATATCATCTGCATTTAAAAGCCAGTCTTTATAGGCATTTTTAACAGTTTCAGTTTCCCAGAGCTCTAAGAACTGTTCAACTGTTTCTGTGCTTAAATAGGTGTACCTTCTTGAGAGTGTACTGCCGTCTTTTAATTCGTACGTAATAAGAAATTGCTCGGCTGTATCAGCGCTTTTATTATTTATAGCAGAATTATGAAGTGCTAAGAGTCTTTCAAAATCCATTTTGTTTGTGAATTCAAGTTGCTTTATGTAAGCACCTGGCTCACTTTCAGCTCTCAAAAACTCGTCATAATGATTATAACTACTTGCAATAGCAGTGTCAGTGTAAGGCGTTTCTTCGTGAAGTGCTATTTCTGTAACGCTTAAAGATGGCTGAATTGTAATTTTTTCGATTTTTTCTGCATCTGGAACTCTTGCTTCATAACCAAAACCACCAGTAGCAAGAATTAGAGTAACAATTGAAGGTATAGCAATTATAATCGAAATAATAATTGCTTTTTCTTTTTTGAAAAGAAGTGTTTTAGTAATAATTGAATTTATAATATAACCAAAAACCAATGCAAGAATTGTGACAATAACAAATATTTCTTTCTTTTTTGCATCTGTTGTGCGATAGTCCATAGTGTTTCCATAATAAGCAAACGTAGCAATTGCTAAAGGAAATACAGCAGAAGTAATAGTTGTAATAAACGGAATTTTGTTATTGATACCTACATTTTCGTATCTCGTGTTTTTTATAAAATATTTTTTCAATACGAACAAAGAAATAATAGATACAATTATCCAGAATGTTGAATAAAGAATATTGCCATAAGAGACAGGCTCTGTAATTGGTATTTCTAAATGGTATCCATAGCCATAAATGTAATCTCTTACAGGGTCAAAGAAGTAAGCGTAATCGTTGTTGTAAAAACCTTCGTGACCATATAAGAATAACGGCGCTAAAGCATCAATTAAAACGTAGATTGTTTTTGGAATAAAAAGAAAACCTGCAGAAGTTAAAATGCCTTCAAAAGTTCTTGCGGTAACTACTCTGCCGAAAATACCAAGGGAAGTACCAACTAAAATATATTGTATTAATATAAGAACGTTAATTAAGTATGCGCCTATAAGTTCGTTGCTGAAACCGTAGAAATCATAGTTCCAGTAAACTGCGATGGTCTTTGCGCTTATACCACTTGAAATAAGCAAAATAACGGGTAAAGCAACCCTTTTGTTAAAAAGCTCAGACCTTGTTTTCGGGAACGAAAGGGTAGTAAGACCAAGGCTTTTTTTGTGAAGGAATTTGAAGTTTAAAAAGCTTATTAAAAAGGCAAGAAAACCAAAAACTATTTCATTGTGAACAGTAAGTCCAAAAATATCACTTTGTAAAGAGTGTGAACCAAAAAGGAAATAATCATAGTTACCATATTCGATTAATTCGAATGGAATTAAATCTCCCCAATACGTTAAGGTGTAGTAAAAAATAACGTAAACTGTAAAAATAGTTAAAAGAGTAACAGAATTTAAACTTTTATTTTTTAAATAATGACTTAATCTTTTCATTTTTATTCTCCGCCTCCGTTTCTTCAATAAATACTTCTTCTAAAGTAAGGCGTTCGCTCTCAAGTGAATCAATTTCCATATTATTTAATTTGTTAATTTCGCTTTCAACGTCTCCACAAACAATAATCTGGGCAGTTTTGCCGCTTAACTTAATTCTGTGGTAATTAACGCTTTCTAAATCTTTTTCTGTAACAGCGTTTTTAAACGTAACTAAAACTTTTCTGAAGTTTTCGCTGACATCTTCAATAGCGCTATTAAGCACAACGCTTTTGCCGTTTATAATTGCAACGTGGTCGCAAATATCCGACACTTCTGTGAGGTTGTGAGAAGCGATAATTATTGAAGCATTTGTCTCATTTATGTACTCTAAAATGAGTTTTTTGAGTAATTCTTTTTTCTGTGGGTCGAGTCCGTCAAAAGTTTCGTCAATTAAAAGATATTTTGGTTTAGCCGCAAAACCTATTGCCAACTGAACTTGCTTTTTCATACCTTTAGAAAGACTCCTTATCGGTTTTTTACTATTTATCTCGAAAATTTCTAATATCGAATTGAAAATATCAAAACTGAAATTTGGGTAATTCTGCGCGTAAAACTTAGCACCACTCTTAACTGTTGCTGTTGGTGGGAAAAACATACTCTCTGAAACGTAGAAAAGATTTTTTCTTTCTTTATCGTTGTCAAAGGCATCGTTTCCATCTAATAAAACAGCACCACTGTCTGCTTTAACAACGCCAGCACAAATATTAAGAAGTGTTGTTTTACCGCTACCATTAAAGCCGGTAAGAGCAAAAACAGAAGTGTCCGCTACTTCAATATTAATATTTTCTATTGCTGTAAAATCACCATATTTTTTAGTAACAGAATTTATTTTAATCATTTTTAATCTCTCTTTTCATAAATATTTTTTGCTAATGTTATTACATTTTCTAATGGAACTCCCCGAGCCTTCGACGAAAGTAAAACACGTTTTAATTCAATTTCTGCATTTTCAATTACAAGCTCATTTTTAATTGCTTTTTCACTTACAAAAACGCCTTTACCTGCAACGGAGTAGGTAACACGTTCTGTTTCAAGCTCTTGAAATGCACGTTTAACTGTGTTTACATTAAGGTCTAAGTCTGACGCTAATTGCCTTATAGATGGTAATTTGTCATCAGGCTTTAATTCCCCGAGATTAATTTTATTAATTATTTGCTCCTTTATTTGTTCAAATATAGGAGTTCTGCTTCTCGGGTTAATGATAATCATATTAAACACCCCCAAAAATAAATTAAGTTACTGTGATATTAACTGTGCTATCACACCTATCACAGTTTGAATATAACACAGAAAAAACTCTTTGTCAAGAGTTTTTAGGAAATAGGAAATAGGGCTTCGCAAAAAAATATAACATCCTATCATTTAAAGTCGGTTTTAACACCTACTAAAAATGATAGGATGATTTTATTTGTTTAATATCTAATTCCTATTTCCTAATTCCTACCAAAATCTAATTTGCCAAGCAAATTAGATTTTGGTATCCCACATTCCGCAGAAACTATCAATCGGGTCCTGACCTTTGAAAGCTTCTGGTCCTGTAAGAAGATTATCAACTAAAGCATCAAGAGTACTTGGCTTTGAATCATAAGCGTTAATATAAGTTCTTACCTGAGGAATATCAGCAAGCATTGTTGGTGCATTAACACTAATTGCAACAACTGGTGTTTCAAATACATACCACGGGATTTCACCGCCGCCTTTAGACATACCAAAGCTTGGTCTGCCCGTCATAACGTCGCAAAGAGTGATAATTAAATCTTGCTCAGAAACAAAGTCTTTAATAGCATTTTTACCAGCAAAATAAAGATTAATATTTGGTTTTTCACCCGCTGCAATTTGTTGTTGCATTTTATCGAGTGGGCTAACGTAAATTGAAGCATCAAAGCCTTTTTCAATAAGTTTGTCACGTAATTCTTCTGCTGGATTCTTTTTGCCAGCACCCATCATCATTTTCATAAGTGCATCCATAGGACCTGGCGCACCCTTTATATATACAATAGTAACCTTTTTATATTTTTCAGGTGAGAGTGGTAAAACGTCTTTATCTTTATATTTAACAAGTGTAATAGCATCTTTACTTATAGCTTCACTTGCTTTTTTGTATTCATCCTTACCTAAAACTTCGTTAGCAGGAGTTTTTGGAACAAGCTCATCTTTAGCTTTTTTGTTAAGACCCATTTTTGCTTTAAGACCTAAAATTCTTGTGAGAGCTTCAACGATTCTATTTTCAGAAATAATGCCAGTTTTATATGCATTGAGCATTGTAGTGAAATCTTCGTCTGGGTCGTTAAAGAATAAGAACATATCACAACCAGCGTTAATCGCAGCTGGGAGCATTTCTTTTCTTGTCATTCTGTCGGTCATAGCAACCATGTGACTTGCATCTGTAACAACCATACCGTTAAAGCCTAATTTTTCTCTTAAAAGACCTGTCATAATTTCAGGGCAGAGCGTTGCTGGGAGCATTTCGTCATCTGTAATGCCAGGTTTAATTTCTTTCATATATGTTGGCATCATAATATGACCACCCATAATTGCATCAAGGTCGTTGTCAATTAATTCTTTATAAACGTAGCCGTATGTTTCCATCCATTTTTCTGTGCCGAAATCGTTGATGTTATTAGCAATATGAGCATCTCTGAAGTCAATACCGTTACCAGGGAAGTGCTTTGCAGCACATGCAAAACCATCAACTGTATGAGCACCTTTTAAGTATTCAACGCTCATTTCTGCAACACGTTTCGGGTCGTTACCAAATGCACGTGATACAATTTCTGTATTCTGCCAGTTATAATGAATATCACAAACAGGTGCAAAAGCCATATTGCAACCCATAGCAGAAGCTTCTTCGTTTGCATATTTACCTAAATTAAATGCGTGTTCATTTTTTCTTGTTGCACCGATTTTAATTCCGTTACCAATAAAAGTACCATCAGAGCAACCGCCATCGCCACCAGCTTCTGTATTACAAGCAATAATAAGTGGAATTTTAGCGTATTTCTGTAAAATAGCATTTTGATTCTGAACGGCAACTGCTGGCATATTGTTGTAACGGCAACCACCTAAGTGATATTTTTCCATAAGATTTTTAAGGTATTCTTCATCAACACCAGCTGTGAGCTGGAAGAATAATTGACCAACCTTTTCTTCATCAGTCATAGAAGAAATAGTGTCATTTACCCATTTAATATCTTCATCTGAAAGATAAAAAGGTTTTGCTTTCAAATTAACCATATTAAAATACCTGCCTTTTTTATTATTTTTTAAAAATTATTCTGCACCGAGATTTTTGTAAAAATCTCGTTTTTTTGTTGTTTCGTATTCCTCGTAAGAACCCTCTAAAAGATGTGAAAAACCTTGATTTATAAAGTCTTGCCACGATTTTTCTTCGTTTTTTACTAAAATAGGGAAGTAGTAAACATTATTGCTTTCTGCTGCCTTTAAATCGCCTGGTGCATCGCCACACATCAAGACATTTTTATTATTATATCCCTTTTTTAAGAGCTCAGAAATGCAAAAAGCCTTGCTACCAACATTCTGTGTTAGAACAATATCAGTATGCTCTAAAAGTCCGTGTTTTTCCCATTCTTCTAAAACTGCCCCTAAGTTTGCACTTGAAACAATAGCAACGTCTGCTTTTTCGTGTGCAAGTTTTAAAGCTTCTTTTACTAAAGGGAATGGTTTAATTTTACTTTCAGGGAGTGATTTTATAGATGCATTAACGTTTTCACTCCATTTTAATGCGAGAGAAAAAATCTCTTTTTCAGGTGTTTTTTCTATCTCTTTTTCAAGTGAAGCATTTGAGAGCTCGTCGGCATTATCCGACCAATAAATTAAATCTTCAATACCGTCAATCGCTTGATATTGCTCGTTTATTTCGCTTAAAGCTAAACTTAAGCCTTTAAAACGATTTATTCCACGTGTCAATGTGTAAAGATTTATTTCGTTCCATCTTTTTAGGATTTCTTCTTCCCATTTTTGTAACTGCCAGACTTCAACCATACAAGGACCAAAACATTTTATATGTTTAATATCCATCGTGTCCATTGCACAGCCGTCACTGTCTACACAAACGAGAAAATCTTTTGTCTTTTTAAATTCAGAAAGTGTAACCATAAATACCACCTTTCATATATTATTTCTATTATATAAAAATATTGCACATAATTCAAGTGGAAAGTTTTAAATTTTTGGTTAAATGGTGCAAAATCGAGTGCGGATTTAAAATTGATTTTGACAAAAAATTGATTGTTAAATTAGTACTTGATTTTTTAAAATAAGTTATGTATAATAGCAGAGCAATTTAAAAGATACGGAGAGTTGTCCGAGCTGGTCGAAGGAGCACGATTGGAAATCGTGTAAACGGCCAAAACCGTTTCGAGGGTTCGAATCCCTTGCTCTCCGCCAAAATAAAAGGTAGTACCGCAAGGTGCTACCTTTCATTTTTGTATTATTATCTTTTATTTATTCTTTTTTATCTATTCTCTAATTTATTACGGCTAATAAAGTTTCACCCAATTGTAATTAATCATTTTGTATGATATAATCAATACGAAAGACAAAACAAGGAGAACACATTTTGAATAAAAAATTAAAAAATGCTGAAGCTATTGCGATAATCGGAAATGCAGATGGTCCCACAGGTGTTTTTATAAATAACCCAAAATTTAATTTAAAAGTTAAAATTAAAAATTATTTATATAAGCGTAGAAGAAGTGAAGCCGTAAATAATATAGTTGCTTCTCCGCACACACTCGAAGAAGTGTTACGTTATGCCCAAAATACATATGGTGCAACAGAGTCGCAGTATAAAGTGAATGCTATGCCCAATATTTCACGGGTTTACGAAATAAAAGAAGGCGAAGATTTACTTTATATTGAGATTGACGATACCGCTGGGACTTTTGGAATATCTTTTTCTGGTAATAAAAAAACTGTTAAATGTTTTCAAGAGATAACTAAAGATTTATATACTTATTATGGTGTAAGTGAGAAAGATATAGAAGAAAAAACTGAAAGATATTTATCTCTTTTATGTGTTTTAAGTTCGTGATTTTGTAATATACAATAAAAATAAATTAATTTAAAAGGGTGAATATTATGTTCCAAAAATTTTTAGAAGAGGTTTTAAAATTAGCACCAAGACAGATGTGGGCTGTTGAACAGATACCTATTTATTTTTCTCAGATGTTCGAGTCTTTTTCGTTTAAAAAAATGGGTGCTATGATACTCGCAATAGGTGAGATGTTTGGTCTTATTATATTTGACACACCAGTTACACCAAGGGGCGAAGCGCTTGACCTTACAGGCTACAATCTTGTTTTTGTTGACGAGTTTGAGGGCAATTCTCTTAATACAGACGTGTGGGAATATAGAGGTAGCGGTGAAAGACGTGGTGGCTTTAACGCTGAAAGTCAGGTTGAAGTCGATAATGGTAAAATGATTATGACTGGCGAATACCTTACCGATGGTGAATATGGCGAGGGCTGGTATACCGCTATGATTAAGCTTAAAGAAAGATATAAAAAAGGTTATTTTGAAATTCGTTGCATTGTTAATGAAGAACCTGCATTCTGGTCAGCTTTCTGGATTCAGGCTGATTCACCTTATGATTCTGCAGTTTCAAAAGGGGGTCCAGGTGGCGCTGAAATAGATATTTTTGAATCAGCAAATACTGCGAATAAAAAAGATAGAAATTCTGTAACTCACGCAATACATTGTGCTGGTGTTGATGGTGTCAAAGAGGATTATCAATCAGAAAGACTCGGTGCATTTTATGGTAACGATATTTATAATGAATATAATACCTATGGACTCGAATGGACAGACACAGAGTACATATTCTACGTTAATGGTGTAGAAACACGCCGTTCTTCTTTTGGTAACGGTGTGTCAGAAGTAGAAGAAGATGTAATTGTTTCACTCGAAATACCAGATGAAGAAAAGCTTGCAGGTCTTGATAAGGATACATATAAAGCAGAATTTATTGTTGATTACGTGAAAATCTATCAGAAATAATTAGTAAAAATTTAGCCACACTAATATGTGTGGCTTTTATTTATAAACGAAAAGGTTACAACAATTCTAAAAAAGGTTACTTTTTTATTACAATATGCTGTCTTTATTTGACAGTTTTCTATATTTATAGTATTATATACAATAGGTTTCAATGCGATATTATGTCGGAAAGGAATTTTATTCGATGGGTTTATTTATTGACCTCGAGGGGTTAGATGGCTGCGGTAAAACTACACAGACCGAGCTTCTTTGCAAAAGATTTGAAAAAGAGAATATTAAATATAAAAAAATCAAGTTGCCAGATTACGATAGTGACTCAAGCATTTTAGTCCGTAAATACTTAAATGGTGATTTTGGCAAAAATGCAAATGACGTTAATGCTTTTGCAGCGTCAGTTCTTTTTGCTGCCGATAGGTTTGCTTCATACACAGAAAAGTGGAAAAATGATTACCAGAATGGTACGTTGATTTTTTCTGACAGATACACTCCGGCTAATGCTCTTTATCAAATGACTAAATTAGAGCCTAATGAGTGGGATTCTTATTTAGAATGGCTTTTCGATTTTGAATATAACAAAATAGGAATTCCAGAGCCTACTATGGTAGTGTTTTTAGATATGCCTGTTGAAGTTTCACAAAAGCTTATGACAAGTCGTTACAATGGTGATGAATCTAAAAAAGATGTTCACGAATGTAACGTTGAGTTTTTACATAAGTGCAGAGAGTCAGCTCTTTATGCTTGTAAAAAGTATGGCTGGAAGGTAATTTCCTGTGCTGAAAACGGTGAATTGCTCTCTATAGAAACCATAAACGATAAGATTTATGAGGAAATTAAACCAATTTTAAAATAAGGCGTGTTTATGTTAGATTTTAAACCAATTTCAATTGAAGACAGAAAAAATATTGAAAAATATTTTAATTTTTTAGAAGAGCCATTTTGTGATTTTACTTTTGGAAATTTATTTTTCTGGTCAGTAGTTGAAAATACAAATATTGCTTTCTTAAATAA
>JAZNCY010000319.1:0-2003 GCA_045587825.1 Acutalibacteraceae bacterium | reverse complement strand
AGAAAATCAGATTTTTTATAGAACTTATTTTAAATTGTGTAGTGAAAACAAAAATCTTATGTATGTTTTTGATGAAGAACGAGCGAATAAAGAATTTGGAGTAAAAAATATTAAATATCATATTGAATTTTTTAGAAATGGTTTAAATGCAATTATAAAAATGTGGTTAGAAAATGGTTGCGAAGAAACTCCTGAAGAAATGGCTGAAATATTAAAGCAGGAGTATAGTGGTAGGAGCTTAAAAATATAGACTAAAAATTAATGATATTGACTAAATTTATTTATTTTTTCTTGACAAAATTTGTGTTTATTAGTATAATAACCCTGTATGTTAGTGGAGGTTTTAACCAATGAAAAAAGAAATTCAACTTGATTTTGGTAAAAAGATATTCCCATTAATTATTATGGGTTTGGGTGTTGCACTCTGTATTGCAATGCTCGTTACAAGGCTTAATTTTACTGCAGTTGTTTGTGTTGCATTTAATTGCATACTCTCTGCACTCATTGCTTTAAGCCTTATAATCAAGAAAAAAGTGTATGCACCAATGGTGTTCTCTTATGCGGCTGTTAGCGTTGGTATAGTTATTTACTATATTATCTGGGGTGCAGATGCAGGCTTTGGTGCATTTACAACCGGTATGAACGGCTATGCTTCTTATGATTATGAGTTATTTACTGGTGAGGGTAATTTCTTTACAAGATTACTGGGCAACCTTGTTATTGTAGCTCCTAATGCAGTTTCTTTGTGGGCGCTTTTCTTTGTCGCAAAAAAGAACTTTAAAAATAACGTTACCAAAACAATTTTAACTGCTGTTCTTACAGTTTGCTTACTTGCAACTACTGTTCTTTACGTTCTTACAATGAACCTTCGCTCAAAACCTAACACAGAAAGACTTTGGGAAGGTCACGACGATTACCTTAAAAAAGTTGATAACAAAGCAACTAAAGAGTCACCAAATGTTCTTATTATTATGATGGATGACTTAGGTTATGGAGACGTTTCTTTAAATGGTGCTATTTACGATACACCAAACATCGACTCAATCGGTGAAAATGGCCTTAATTTCACTAACTTCTACTCAGCTTATTCAGTTTGCTCACCAGCAAGATTTTCTGCTCTTACTGGTAGATATCCTTATCGCGGTTATGCAGATAACGTTATTTACCCCACAGTTCAGACAATTACACCATTCGCACAAACCCGTATTTTCAACTCAATTGAAATGGGTAATAATGCTGATGGTATGCTCGGTGACGAAATTACAATTGCCGAAACCTTTAAAGCTGCTGGTTATAATACAGGTGCTTTCGGTAAATGGCATCTTGGTGATTACGGCGAATATCTCCCTACAAATCAGGGCTTTGATTACTTCTATGGTAGCCACCATGTAAATGATATGAAGCCATTCTACCACGTAACTGAAACAGATGGCGATTGGGAAATTGTTCACTCAACAAAAGACCTTAAAGACCAAAGTATGGCAACAAAATGGATTCACGATGAAATCAGCTCTTGGATTGCAGAACAATCTAAGTCCGATAAGCCATTCTTTGCATATTATGCTTCACCTTGGCCACACGCTCCAGTTTTTGCTGGTGACGATTTTGACGGCACATCAGGTCTTGGTACATACGTTGACTGTGTTACAGAGTTTGACCATTACCTTGGTATTCTCTTTGATGAAATGGAAAAACAAGGTGTTCTCGACGATACAATTATTGTGTTCACAAGTGATAACGGCCCTGCACTTGAGGGTTCTGTTGGCGACCTTCGTGGTGGTAAATATTTAGCATACGAGGGTGGTCAGAAGGTTCCATTTATGATTAGATGGGATAATGATAACGGCGCACTCGGCAAAAAGGGTAGCGAAAGAGAAAATTCAGCAGTTCTTGTTGATTTATTCCCAACTCTTTTAGACCTTTGTGATATTACTGTTGATGGTAGCGATAACAACTTACCAACCGACAGAGTTATAGATGGTGTTTCAATGTCAGATTTACTT
>JAZNCY010000318.1:0-10785 GCA_045587825.1 Acutalibacteraceae bacterium | reverse complement strand
TTTGTTCGATTTATAATGCTAATGCAGTTCGAAATTTTAAATTCTTATTTTTAAATTTTTAATTGTTTTTCTTCAATTTTCCTCGCCAATTCGCTTGACGAAAAATCATTATTTTCAATATGCATCTTTTCGTGCTTCAATGACTTTTCTTTAGCTTCCTCTGAAAGATTGTTGTTAATATAAATGTTATAATCGCCATTTGCATCAGGAACAGTAAACGCCCTGATTGTGAGCGGCATTTTCATTTCTCTGATAAATATACTCATTATTTTCTCCTAATTAATATTTAAACAAGTAAAACGGGGATTACTTGTTATTATTGTCATCATCTATTACTGCCTTAAACATAACTAAAAACGTATCTAATTGCTCTTTGGTCGCTTTTTTTGACATATCAAAGAGCAATTTTCTTTTTTCAAAAAGCTCATCTTTTGCATCGTCAACTGAGTCTATGTCAAAGTAATCTAACGAAACGCCAAAATAGTTTGCTATTTTACTTAACGTCTGAGTGGAAAGTGTCTTTGTTCTGCCTTGCTTTAATTCTGAAAGTGTGCTTTTAGGAATATTAGCTTCTTTACAAAGATGAGCAAGTTTAATGTTGCTCTCATCACAAAGATATTGTATTTTTTCATACATTGTCACAATAAAAGCCCCCTGAGATTTATTAGTTTTCACCAAAAATACAGAAAAACGAACAAAAGTTTGCAATTTGGGTTGAAAAGTACAGAACCCTGTACTATAATGCAGTTGTTGGTACAGAACGCCGAACTAATTTCACCAATAATATATCTTAAAATTGGTCGGTTGTCAATACCATTAATAGTACATATGAAAGGAATTTTATAAAATTATGTCAAAATCTATTGAGGGCGCTATTGAATGTCCGTTCTATTTAGAAGAGGGTAAAAGCTTCATAAAATGCGAAGGCGTTTTAAATGGGACTATTTGTACACATAGCTTTAATAATGACAAAGAAAAGCATAATTATGAAACAACTGTTTGTAGCGTGTTTGGGGGTAAACGTTGTGCCCACCACAGAGCAGTTGCAATACTTTACGATAAGGGTGTAAGAGCTTGAGTAAAACAAATAGTATAGATTCAGGTTTAAAAAAGGTTTCATCTGCAGTAGTAAATATGAGTGCTTTAATAGACGAGATTACAAAAAAGGCACGAAAGAACTTTTCTGAAACTGGTTGTGCAGATGTAGATGCAAAATTCTTAAAAGAAAGTGTAAGCGCACTGAGGGAGCTTTTCGATTTATTGAGTGAACAGGATGGAAACACCACTAATGATGGGAGTATTTCCATAGTTGTAGAAAAGGCAATCGGAGAATGGAATAAATGAAGCAGCTTATTATTTCTGAACCTAATGAAAAGCAAAAACTCTTTTTTGAATGTAACAATCGGTTTATTGGTTACGGTGGTGCCCGTGGCGGTGGTAAATCGTGGGCTTTAAGAACCAAATTCATTCTTCTGGCGTTTAATTATCCTGATTTAAAATTGTTGCTTTTAAGAAAAACACTCCCTGAGCTTCGTGAAAACCACCTTATCCCAATGCTTACACAATTAAACGGAATAGCACGTTACAAAAAGGATGAAAGAGCCTTTATTTTCCCGAATGGTGCAAGAATAAGGCTTGGCTATTGTGACAGCGAAAATGATATTTATCAATATCAGGGGCAGGAATATGACGTTATAGGTGTTGAAGAATGCACACATTTTACGTTCAGTCAAATTCAGTTTCTTATGACCTGTAACCGAACAACACGTAGTGATTTTAAACCGAGAATGTATTTTACAGGCAACCCTGGTGGAGTAGGTCACAACTGGTTTAAAAGGCTTTTTGTTAAAGGTAATTATGAAAGCGGTGAGGATGAAAACGATTACACATTTATTCCTGCTACTATTGACGATAATTTCGTTTTAATGAATTCAAATCCCGAATATGTCAAGGTTCTTGAGGCTTTGCCTGAAAAATTAAAGCAAGCCCATCGTTTCGGTAACTGGGATATTTTTGACGGGCAATTTTTTGAGGAGTTCCGTGATGTAAAAGAGCATTACACCGATTGCAAGAACACTCATATTATTGAGCCTTTTGAAATTCCTCACGATTGGCAGATTTACAGGTCTTTCGACTTTGGTTATGCAAAGCCGTTTTCGTGTGGCTGGTGGGCAGTAGATTACGACGGCAGACTTTACAGAATTCTTGAGCTTTATGGTTGCACCAAAACCGCAAACGAAGGTGTTAAGTGGCCACCTGAAAAGATTTTTTCTGAAATAGCAAGAATAGAAAAGGAACACAGGTGGCTGAGAAATAAAAATATAATCGGTGTTGCAGACCCGTCGATATGGGATGCTTCACGTGGCGAAGCAATAATTGAGTCTGCCGTCAGAAATGGGATTTATTTCAATCGTGGTGACAATAAACGTCTGCCAGGGTGGATGCAGGTACATTACAGATTAAGCTTCGATGAAAATGGTGTGCCGATGATGTATGTATTTAATACGTGTAAAGGGTTTATAAGAACTATTCCAGAGCTTAAATTCAGTAATAGCAGTCCTGAGGACCTTGATACAACTGGCGAGGACCATATTGCCGATGAAGTCAGGTATATGTGTATGGCAAGACCTATATCACCAGTAATTAAGAAGAAAAATGAAGTGTACGGCGACGACCCATTAAATTTAAGAGAACAAAAAAGATACAGAAAGTATTCATATTGAGGTGTTAAATGAAAAACAAGAAAAAGATTAATTATAACAAAGAAATTTCTGAAACAGAAAAACTTGACCAGAGCATTAATTCAATTACAAAGGATGATATTGATAAGGCTACTGAAATTTTAAATAAGTACAAGGAGGGAAAAGCGAACTTTGAAAAAAGAATTATCGATAATGAGCAGTGGTTTAAAATGCGCCACCTTGAATCAGGAAAAAGTGAAAATGATGAATTCGCTTCGGCGTGGCTCTTTAATTCAATCGCTAATAAGCACGCTGACGCTATGGATAATTATCCACGTGTTAACTGCTTGCCAAGAGAAGAAAGCGACAAAGAAGCAGCAGGAATTCTAAGTGAGATTCTTTCAGTTGTATTTGAAAGAAATGATTTTGAGAAAATTTACAGTGATACCTGGTGGTATAAATTAAAGGCTGGTACTGGTGTTTATGGTATCTTCTGGAATCCTAAAAAACAGAACGGACTTGGTGAAATAGAGATTAAACAAGTCAATCTTCTTAACGTTTTCTGGGAGCCTGGTATAAAAAATATTCAGAACAGTAAAAATTTCTTTTCAGTTGAACTCACAGATAATGATTTGCTCGTTTCTATGTATCCTGAACTCCAGGGTAAGCTTGGTGGTTCGACAGTTGAAATTTCAAAATATATTTATGACGATACTGTTGATACATCACACAAAAGTGCAGTTATTGACTGGTATTATAAAAAACTTATTAATGGCAGAGAGGTTTTGCATTTTTGTAAATTCTGCAATGGTGAAATTCTCTATGCTTCTGAAAATGATGCTGAATATTATGAAAAGGGCTTTTATAGTCACGGGCAATATCCGTTTGTATTTGATACTTTATTTGTAGAAGAGGGCACACCTTGCGGTTTCGGTTACATAGATATTATGAAGGATGCCCAGAAGCAGATTGATATTCTCAATAATGCGTTAATTAAAAATGCTGTTATGGGTACTAATAAGCGTTATTTTATTAATTCATCTGGTGCAGTTAATGAAGAAGAATTTGCAGATTGGAGTAACACCTTCGTTCACGTAAATGGCAGTAACTTAGGTGATGACAGTATTCGTGAAATCAAGTCAAATACAATACCAGAAATCTATCTTGGCATATTAAACAGCAAGGTTGATGAACTCAAGGAAACAAGCGGAAATCGTGATTTTTCACAGGGTGGTGTTTCAAGTGGTGTTACAGCAGCTTCTGCTATTGCAGCACTTCAGGAGGCTGGCAGCAAATTAACTCGTGATATGGTTAAAAGTGGCTTCAGAGCATTTTGCGAGCTTAACAGATTAGCTATTGAATTGATAAGAGAATTTTATGACGAACCACGCTTTTTCAGAATTGTTATGCCTAATGGAACCGAGGAGTTTATAAGCTACGATAACAGTAGCTTGCTTTATGAGAAGGAGAGCGATTTATTTGGTGTTGTAGTAGGTGGCAGAAAACCGATTTTTGATATCAAGGTTTCAAGTGAAAAATCAAGCCCGTTTACAAAGATAAGTCAGAATGAATTAGCTTTACAGCTTTATAATGCTGGCTTTTTCAACAGGGAATATCGTGAACAGGCACTTCTTGCTCTTAATATGATGGATTTTGAAGGTAAAAGTGAGGTTATAAGTAGAGTGAGTAGTTTATGACAACAGTGTTTTACAGAGAATATTATGACAGATATTTATTGATTGTAGAAGGTCACGCTTCATTCGGTGAGAAGGGCAAGGATATTGTCTGCTCAGCAGTTTCAATCTTAGTTTACACGCTTCTTAATATGTTGAAGGATGAAGAAAGTGACAAAAGACTTAAGCTAAAGCGAGAAATAGTAAGAGATGGTTACTTTTGTGTAGAAATTGAGCCATTTGATTTTTCAAAAAATCGCACAAAAGGAATTATTGATACAGTGGTTATGGGGTTAGCCTTGTTAAATCAGGAATACCCTGATAACGTAAAATTAGAATAATTAATTAGTTATATATCTTGCAAGATTTTATATATATGACACTTCGGAAAGACGATGAGAAAGGATTTTTATGAAAAAAAGAAACTATTTAAAATTGAATTTACAGCTTTTTAGCGAAAATGGTGCTGAAGCTGTAAGTTCAGAAACGGACGGCGATTTATCTGCTGACGTCGGGCAGGAAACAGAAAAAGGAATTGAAGATGAATTTCAAAGTCTTATAGACGGAAAATTCAAAGATGAATTCCACAAAAGAACTCAGAGCATAATTGACAAAAGATTCAAAGAAACAAAGCTTTTAGAAGAGTTTAAAAACAAAGCTTCACCTATTATAGAAAAGCTTAGCGAGGTTTATAAAGTTGAAGACGGGAATATCGAAGCGTTACACGAGAAAATAATTGATGCTACAAGCGATAATGAAGCAACAACAGCTTTTGAAGGCGAAAATACAGAACTTTTTAAAGAAAAAGTTTACTCGTGGGTAAAAGAGGGCGAAGAATTAAAAGAATTATATGAAAATTTTGATTTCAGAAATGAACTCAGGAACAACGCTCTTTTCGGACAGCTTTTATATAGTGGTATTCCTTTGAAAACTGCTTACGAGGTAGTACATAAAGATGAAATTTTAAGTGGTGCTATGGCTTATACTGCACAAAAGGTACGTGAACAGGTAGTTAAAGGAATAGAAGCTAAAGGTAGAAGACCTATTGAAAATGGGATTGCTTCTGAAAGTGGTATTGTAACTCTTACCGATGTCAATGCTCTTACCTCTAAAGATATTTTAAAAATATTAAAGAAAGTAGAAAATGGCGTCAGCGTTAAATTTTAATGCTGATATAAAAAGGAGTAAATATGACAAATTATAAATTAAATCTTCAGTTATTCGCAACAGGTGAAAACTTAAACACAACAACAGAGCTTTCAGCAGAAATGAAAACCTTCTATGATAAGACTCTTATCACACTTGCTTCACCTTATCTTGTTCACGACCAGTTTGGTCAGAAGCGAGATATTCCAAAGAATGGTGGTAAAATCATTGAATTCAGAAAGTTCTCATCTCTTCCTAAAGCTCTTACACCATTGACAGAAGGTGTAACACCAAGCGGTAAGAAGCTTTCTGCATCAACAGTAACCTCAACAGTGGAGCAATATGGTGATTATATTGAGCAGACAGACGTTCTTGAACTTACTGCTGTTGATAACACAATTGTTGAAGCAACAAAGCAATTAGCGGCACAGGCGGGCCTTACAATGGATACTATTGTAAGAAATGAGCTTGTAGGTGGTTACAATGTTATGTATGCCCCAAAAATTGTTGATGGTGTTGAGAATGTTGTTGATTCACGTGGTCTTTTAAATCAGACTGCTCTTTTAAGAGTAGAAGATGTTTTTAAGGCTGCGGCAAGATTAAAGGCTATGAATGCGCCTAAAATCGATGGTTACTATGTCGGAATTATCCACCCTTACGTTGCTTTCGACCTTATGCAAAAAGCGGGTAATCAGTGGATGGAGGTGCAGAAATACACAACTCCTGAAAATATGTTAACAGGTGAAATTGGTTGCCTTGGTGGCGTACGATTTGTAGAAACAACAGAAGCAAAAATCTGGGAAGAAGGCGAAAGTGGTTGTGCAGTATTTGCCACTCTTATTATGGGTGCTGATGCATATGGTGTTACTTCTGTAACAGGTGGAGGCATTGAACATATTGTTAAACAAAAAGGTTATGGTGATGACCCACTTAATCAGCGTAGTTCAATCGGTTGGAAAGGTCTTAAAACGGCTAAGAGACTTGTTGAAGAGTATATTATCAGAATTGAAAGCGGTTCTACATTCAGTAATACAGCTAAAGAAAATTAATATTAAAAATACGATAAATATAACAAAAAACGTAGCACAGAAGAATCTGTGCTACGTGAGAAAGGATTAGAAAAAATGTCACAGAAAAAAGTAAAAATGGTTCCTGTATTCATCCCAAAAGAATCAAGAAATGATACCGAAAGATTTATTTCTGTTAATGGTGAAAGCATCTTAGTGCAGACTGGTAAAACTGTTGAAGTACCAGAACATTTTGCCGAAGTTATAATGAATAGCGAGAAAATGGCACGAATTTCTGCTGAGTATATTGATAACAACATTTCTCTTTAAGGTGATTATATGACAGCTTTAAAAGCATTGGAAATTTTCAATAACGAAACAGAAAATGAAATTTCTGACGAATTAAAAAAACAATGGCTTTCAGAACTTGATGTGAAAATTGCCGGTGAAATAAATAATGGCAGAAACAATCTTTTGCAAATTGCTTTTTCACCTGAAAGCGCTCTTACAACAGAGCTTGCTGCAGTAGAAGAATTTTCGGAGATTTATATTTCATATTTAAGAATGAAGATGAGCTATATGTTAGGTGAAATTGAGCGTTATAATAATTCAGCTGCGATTTTTAACAGATTGTATTATGAAATGTCTAACTTTGTAAGTCGGAATTATCAGAAGAAAATAAAAAATTCCATAAAGGTGGACCTCGGCAATGTATAAACCAAGTGCAGAAAATTTAAGGACTAACGAAGAAATTATTACAGCCTTTAATGGTTATAACAAAAACTTCAAGATTCAGGAAAATGAATTTTCAGATGAAACAAATATGACGGGTGATTATTCACCCGTTATTTCACCAAGAAATAAAAGGGCAGAGTTTAACGTTTCAGGAAAACGTTTGCACGGACTTTTTGCTAAAAATTCAGTGGGTTATATAAACGATGGCGTTTTATATTATGGTGGTTTCGCAGTTTCAGGCTTATCCTTTCCTGATATTGAAAAAGAACGCCAATTTGTTTCATTGGGTGCAAAGCTTCTAATTTTTCCAGATAAAGTTTATCTTAACACAAACAATTTAAGTGATTATGGTTCACTCGAAGCCGAATTTATAACAGCTGATGGGAGTGAAGTAGCATTCGGTTTGTGTAAATCTGATGGTAGCCTTTACGAAAATTATTTAACAGGAAATATTCCACCGGCTTCACCACAGAATAATGATTTATGGGTAGATACTTCAGTTACACCCAATGAATTAAAACAGTATTCAGAATATACTGAAACGTGGATTTCGATAGCAACAACTTATATAAGAATCAGTTATGCGAATATCGGAAAGAGTTTTAATCAGTATGATAGTGTTACAATAAGTGGGTGCGAAAATAATGAGATAAATAACACTTTTGTTGTATGGGATAAAGGTGATGATTATATTGTTGTCACGGGTGTTTTAACACAAAATTTTACACAGTTATCTCCACTTAAAATAGAAAGAAAAGTTCCTCAAATGGATTTTTTCTGTGAAAATGGCAACAGGGTATGGGGGTGCTCTTCAGAAACAAACGAAATTTTTGCTTGTAAATTAGGGGACCCGACTAACTGGCAATCGTATATGGGCATTGCTTCAGATAGCTACGCTGTGAGCGTTGGCAGTGATGGCGAATTTACCGGCGCTATAAGTTACAAGGGGTATGTTTTATTTTTTAAAGAGAATTGTGTTCATAAAATATACGGAAGTAACCCGCCATTTACCGTAAATACAAATTATATCCGTGGAGTTCAGAAAGGTAGCGAAAAATCATTAGTTACTGTAAATGAAACTTTATATTATAAATCACCAAATGGAATTGTTATGTATGATGGTGGTTTACCAATTTCAATTTCAGATAATTTTTCTGATGATTATTATTTTAACGCCGTAGCAGGTAATTTTAAAAATAAATATTATGTTTGTATGAGAAATAAAAATAATAAAAGATATTTATTTACATATGATGAACAAAAAAATATCTGGCATAAAGAAGATGAAATAAATATAAAAGAATTTGTTTCTCATAATTCAAACCTGTATTTTATTTCAGAAAATAATGACGGAAATAAAAAATTATATTTAGTTGACAGTAAAAATAAATACGGAAATTTTTTAGGGAGTTTATCAGGTTATAATATTGAAAATGATTTTTTGTGGAATTTTGAAACGGGTCTCTGGGGTTTGGATTTACCAGATAAGAAGTATTATTCAAACATTAATATAAGAGCTATAACCGTTGAAAACTCTAACTTTTCAGTATACTTTCAATACAACTCCAATAATAATTGGGTAAAAAAAGGCGAATTTAATTTTGAAAAAACAGGTTCGGTAAATATTCCTTTTATTACACCAAGATGTGACCATATAAAAATTAAAATTGAAGGAACAGGCGATATTAAAATTTTAAGTGTTTCAAGAAAAATTGAAAAAGGGAGTGAGAAATAATTTACGATTTAAATTTAAGTGTGCCGAATATTTCTGCTTCAAAATATTCAGATGATGAAAAATTTTATTTATTAAAAAATTATTTATATGAATTAAATGAGTGTTTGTCATTTGCGTTAAGCAATATTGATTATTCGAATTTAAAAGAAAATATAAAAAATAAAATAGAAGAAAAATCAGAAGAGCAATTGTCGTATGAAAATATAATAAAAGAAAATAAAGAAAAAATCGAAAATTTAAAAAATAAAATAATAATTACAGCTGATGAAATATTTGAAAATTGTAAAAGTGAAATTGAAAATAGTGAAAATCAAATATTGTCGAAAGTACAGAATGAATTTGTAGCAGCTTCTGAATTTGGTGAGTACACGAGTGAAACTGCAAGTATTATCAAGGAAAACGCCGATGCAATAACGCTTAATTCGAGTAATATTGAAACCGTAAATAATAATTTAGAAAATTATAAATCGGAAAATAATTCGGAATTAAATTTAAGAGCTGAAGCAATTATTTCTCAGGTTGAAAATATTTTTGCAAAAAAATCTGAATATGATGAATTTACCGAAATTATTTCTTCACAAATAACACAGACAACCAAAAATATTACAGAAAATTTTGAAACATCGGTTTTAAGTGCAAAAGAAGATTTATCTACTTTAGGTGGTACTGTTTCAGAATTGATTTATTCTCTTGATACTTATATAAAACGTGGTGAGTTGGAGAGTGGCGTTTTTGGAATCGAAATTGGTAGAAGTGACAGTAATGTAAAAGCTCGTTTTACGAATGAAAAATTATCATTTTTACAGGGTACTACAGAAGTAGCTTATATTTCAGGTAACAACCTTTATATTCTTCGCGCAGAAATTATTGATTATATAAAAATCGGTGATAGTGAAAAAGGTTATTTTATTTTTGATGTAACAGACAACGGATTAGAGGTGAAGTGGTCTTATGGCAATTAAATATTATGGTTCTTGTTCAGGTAACGCTGGTTCAAAATATAATATCTGGTTAGAGGTTACTGAGAATTCACAGAGTGTTGAAAACAACTCAAGTAATGTTTCACTTAAATTAAAATTAAAAAGAAATGATGGATATTCAGGTTCTGCATACAATCTGAATGAAAATGATAATTTTGCTAAAATTACCATAAACGGAAATATTGTGACCAGTAAAAATTTAGAGATTGATACAAGAAATAATGTGACGGTTACCCTACTTACGTGGAAAGGTGATGTTACTCATAATTCAGATGGTACTCTGACTATTAATGTAGCCGGCACATTTACAATGAGCGGCACTTCACTGAGTGGTGGTAGTGCAAGCGGTAGTTTTCAATGCGTATCTATACCAAGATGTTCATCATTCAGCTTGAGTAAAACAAGCATCATACCAGATGAAGAAATTACAGTTTACATTAATTCAAATTCTTCGGCGTTTTCACATAAACTGATTTTTGAGCTTGGTGATTATATCAGTAAAGTTACAATTTCCGAGGGCATTAACCAATATTCGTTTTTTATACCAGAAGAATGGGCAAGAGCATTATCTAAAAGCAAAACTGGTAATATAAATTTAACATTGAAAACATATAGCAATGGGAAATCAGTTGGTTCTGTAAAAAAACAAATTGTTTTAGAGATTCCTGAAACAGAGAATTTTTTACCTGAATATTTAGTGTATGTTAAGGATAATAAAAATGGTCTTGTTCCAGCTAACTGGAATGCTGTGCTGCAGAACAGGTCTACGTTAACGGTAAAGATTCATAGTATAATAACAAAGCTTGGTGCTACTGTAACTTCAAGCTA
>JAZNCY010000317.1:0-9747 GCA_045587825.1 Acutalibacteraceae bacterium | reverse complement strand
TGGCTACGATCCGACTTCGAAGAGCTTAACGCTCTTCAAACATTTGCTGAGCTCGGCGACGATAATTGGGGTACATATACTGTAGGTAATCTTTTTGAAAAGGTTACGACAAAGAAATTACCGTACAAGGCGAAGGAACTACCAAAGCAGCCGACGGACGATTATGTGCTTCCTTGTCTTACATCAAGCTTCCAAAATCAAGGGTTGAATTATTATGCTCCTAAAGCAGGAGCAACTGTTATAAGCGATGTAATTTCTCTCCCTTCTAACAGCGATGTTTACAGAGCTTATTATCAGTCAAAGGATTTTACCGTTCTTTCGGACTCTTATGCTATCCAATGGAAATTGGCAGAGAACAAACCTTCACCTAACCAGTATTTATTTATGGTTATGTGTATTAACAAAGTGACAGATCTGCCGATATATTCCTATAAAAACAAATTGGGTGGATGGAATGTTGTAAAACATAAGGAAATCAAATTGCCTGAAAAGGATGGCAAAATTGATTTTGCATTTATGGATACTTTTATATCTGCAATTAAGAAATTGGCTATAAAAGATGTCGTTGAATATAGCGAGGCAAAAATAAATGCAACAAAAACAGTTATATCCGATTAATATTTTTTAAGGAGTTATTACTATGTCTGATATTTTCCAATCAGAAAATGAAATATATGAAATTGACGTACCAAAAGAAAAAAGATATTTAAACACAATGTCTTACGACTATTCTGTGCAATATATCTATGATTTGATTAAAAGAGGTAAAATAATCCTTGAAGTCCCTTTCCAAAGAAAACAAATATGGAAAACAGACAAGGCATCCTCTCTTATTGAGTCAATAATTATGAATGTACCAATTCCACCGCTTTACTTTGCAGAAGAAGAAAACGGAAATTGGTTAGTTTTAGACGGCTTGCAGAGATTGTCTAGTATCAAAAATTTTTATGACAATGAGTTTGCTCTGACAAAATTAGAAGTTCTTACAGATCTTAACAAAACCAAATATAAAGATCTGCCGCTCAAATCTAAGAGCCTTCTTGATGATGGTATGCTACGTGTTAATGTCATAAAAAAAGATTCTCACAGAGACATTAAATATGATATCTTTATGCGTTTGAATCGTGGCGCTGTAACATTAAATTATCAAGAACTTAGAAACTGTATGTATAGAGGGAATCTTAATGATGCAGCTAAGGAACTCTGCAAAGAAAATGCAGACTTTTTGAAAATATTGAAACAAAAAGCTCCACATCAACGTTACTTGGATGTTGAGTTTGTAATTAGATATTTCGCAATGAGCGATAATATCGCTGTTGACGAAGACGGTGACGTTTATATTGAGGGCTATAAAGGCAAATTAGTTCAATTTATAAATGAGTACATGGATACTCATAAAGATTGTTCTGAGGAAGAAAAACAACAATATAAAGACCGTTTTAATTCAACTATTGAAAAAGTTGTAACTGTATTTGGCACTGATGAAGCGTTTAGAGATATTAGCACTGGCAATACTAAAATATACAAAACCATTGCGGATTTCATTATGCCGAGTCTCGAACGAATGAGCAAAGAGTTTGTAGAAGCAAATGCAGAGCAAATTTATACTCGCCTTAAATCCTTCTTAATGATAGACGATATCAGAGATTCTCTATCAAAAAGAACATCTGATAAAGACATTGTGAACAAACGTGTAAAAATGTGGTTTAAGGAGTTTGAAGATGCCGTATCATTATGAGGCAACTTCAGAATTCATGCAAAGTGTTTCTGAGGTTGAAAAGCTGACTACTTTGGCTTCCTCTGATGATGAAAATCGTACATTGTTTTTAAAGTTAGCAGTTGTATCGTTGGTTACTAAATTTCAAGTATTTGTAGAAAAATCACTTGATGAATTCAAGTATAACCTTAATGGTATGACCAGCGGATGTTTGCCATTGTATATGAAAATGAACGCCATACGTTTAAGTGTGATGGATGGCAACGCATTGACAGGTATACAAAAGCATCACTTTACAGAGGAAAAGAAAAACAAGATTGTAAACTATTTAGATTCAATATCTTTTATATCAGATGAAAATGCGGAAATAGGCGAATCTTTTATGTTCAAAACCAAGTTCCCTTTAGGAAAAACAGGAAAAAGAGAATTAATTGATTTATTGTCTCAAATAGATGGTGATCAAAATCCTTTTGAAAGTTTTGACACGGATGATTTTGATAAACTGGATTCGGTTTTACAGACAAGACATCTGATTATTCATCAAGACAGATTTACTGGTACAGAAAAAACTGTAACTGACAATGTTTCCTTTGTTAAAAATCTTGTTGAATACATAGATGAATACTTGTTTTTAAAAGCTCCTATTGAAATAACTGATATGAGGGATTAATGGTTAAGTTTGCCTTTATAATACCTATTTATCCCTCGAAACATAGGCATTATATAAACCTACACCACCCACCAATTTCGGCGGGTGGTGTTTTAATATCAATCATCTCTTAACACTAAGCCACTGTGTAAATTCTCTTTGACACAGTCATCTTTTTATTGTAAAATAATGTTAATTCTAAAAATGGAGTGAGTTTTTATGAAAAGAATACTCTGTATGCTTTTAGCATTAGCAATGTTGTTTGTAATATCTTTTGAAGTTGTAGCAACGGGTGAACCTGAAAAAACTGTAGAAGATACTGATTTTAAGGTTTTACCAGCAAAAACAGACGAACCACTCAAGCTAAGAACTCGCAAAAAGGTAGAGGGGCTTCGTCTTTATGTCGATGAAGAAAACCCATTGTTTATGATAAGAAACTGCCCTATATGGAATGGTCCGCAAACAGGCGAGGCATTTGCAGAATATGCTATTAAAACATATAACGCGTTGCCTGAAGATATAAGAAACTTTGCGGTTATTTATATTGACGAAGGCACAACCGATATGACACCTGCAAGACAACTCGAATTCTGGGATGAGCTTCTCACAATTACAGATAAAGAGGGCGTGCCGATTGTCTGCCAGTCAGAGTGCTATAGTACCAACAAAAAGCGTGACCCATTCACACAAGAAGAGCTTTCACAAGTGTTTAAAGAGCATAAATCTCTTATGGGCTTTGTTCAGGTGGAGCTTTCAACAAATGGCGTAACAAACGAAAAACTCGCTTACGATACTGTTACGGTAGATGAAGGCGTAAATAAAAATATTCTTAAAAGACTTAAATCTTGCATAAGAGCTTGTGCTGAAAATGGTGGCTTGTTTATATGGCAAGATATGGAATATATCTACTACAAAAAAGCAAACTACATAAACCAGATTTTAAAAGATGAAGAGCTTTATAATCTTCTCAAAAGCAACACCGAGAATATAGTAATTATGGATAAACACAACGGTCACGGCAGACATTTTGCAAGTCAGTCAAATATTCTTGGTTGTTGGCTTGATGATGTGTGTGGAAACTGGGGTGTAAACTTAGAAAACTTCCTCTGGTATGAAGAAGGCTTTATTGATTATGACGATTTAGGTGTTCACCCTAATGAACCCGACCCGCTTACAACAGTAAAATATCCGCCTGCACTTTTTGGGATAGATATGATTGCAGATATGGTTGGCGGTGCAACTGTTTATGCAATCGAGGGTATGTATTCACGAGGCGGTCTTTACCATTTTGTTGATGGTGAAGTTATTCTCACACCTACATTTTACGATGTTCTTTACCCGATTTATCAGATGATTTTAAACGGCTCAGTGCCATCTAAAGACGAAGTAAAAGAAAATATCAAGGTTGCATACAAAATGACCAGACCTACTCGTTCACCAGCATTAAGCGGTAACGATGCCCATCTTCTTCAAGGGCTTTATTGTGATACTTACACATGGTTTCAGGAAAAGATAAATAATATCTATTTCGACTGCACAAAGACGTGGGTACCATCAACAGGCAGATATTTTATAATTCCAATTTTACCGCTTTATTCAGAACCAGAGAAGCTTCTCCCTCAAAGTGAAATTCTCGACGATTACTCATATTTATTCAAATTCCTTTTCATCAACTCTAAAAAGGTAGAATTTTTCAACGAACATTACGAAGAAAAATATAAAGGCGATGGCGTATTGTTCGATATAAACGATTATGTCTATATTTTCAACAGCAATGAGAATAAGACAATCGACAGTGAACAGACTGTAAGCTATACACTTAAAGACAGCGGTAAGAAAATTAACACAAAATTCGTTGCTCATACCTACGCAATTATAAATGAAGATGAAAACAAAATAGAAATTGATATGTGCAATCTTCGTCTTAATGCAGATTTGATTATGTCAGGGCAGGAAAATGAAGACCAGTTTATGAGAGCGTATGCACGTGGCGAAAGAATGGATAACCCGAAAGATTTCAGAACTTCCGTTATTGAACTTTTTGGATTCGAAACAGAACCAACCGTAACCGCAACTGGCTCCAATGGTGCAAAAATGAGCACAAAGTGGAGCTCCGACGGCACCCTCACTCTCACAATTATTTCAAACGGCGAAGTACGAATTACAATTGAAGCATAAAATTAAAAACAAAACAAAAAAACGCGACCGCTCGGTTGCGTTTTTTGTTGTTATTTTGTTTGACAAATGAAATAACTGTTGTATAATTAAAAAATGAATATTTTATTGAGGTGTTTATAGTGTCAACAATACTTTTGGTTGTAATATATATCGCATTTATAGGTCTTGGCGTGCCAGATTCACTTATCGGCTCTGCCTGGCCTGCAATTCACACAGAACTGAATATACCCGTTGAAATGGTGAGTATTCTCACGTTTTTAATTTCTGGTTGCACTGTACTTTCAAGTATGTTCAGCGCAAAAATTCTCAACAAATTAGGTACTGCAAAGGTTACTGCTTTTAGTACGGCTATGACTGCAATTTCTTTGTTTGGTTTTTCTCTGGCACCATCATTCTTTTTTATGATACCTTTAGCGATTGTTTTGGGACTTGGCGCTGGTGCAATTGATTCAGGGCTTAATAATTTCGTTGCACTTCATTGCAAAGCAAGTCACATGAACTTTTTGCATTGCTTTTATGGTGTAGGTGTATCATTAAGTCCTTACATTATGTCACAGGCATTCGAGAGTGTTGGTTGGCGTGGTGGTTATCGCTATGCTTTTTATGTTCAGTTAGGAATTGCATTGTTATTAATATTCTCAATTCCTTTATGGAAAAAGACTACTTCAGCAGAAGAAACTGACGAAGAAGCTGGTGTAAGTCTTTCAATTGCAGAAATGATTAAAAAATCAGAGGTAAGACAAGTGTGGGTTATTATGCTTATGACCAATGCAATAGAGTACGCTTGCGGAGTATGGGGGAGTACATATATAGTAGAAGAAAAAGGCTTTGGAATTGAGCACGGTGCACTCGCACTTACTATATATTATGTTGGAATGTCTTTAGGTCGTTTCTTCTCTGGTTTACTTGCAAATAAAATTAAAACGTGGAAACGTATTTTTATAGGTTCTGTAATTCTTGCACCGGCTATCCTTATTATGATTCTTCCTTTACCTAATATTTTTGCCGTTGTCGGTTTATTCCTTATAGGTCTTGGTAATGGTTCTATCTATCCTAATATGATACATCTTACACCACACAATTTCGGCAAAGAAGTGTCACAATCAATTATGGGCTCACAAATTGCCTTTGCTTACATTGGTGTTATGTTAGCGCCACCTATGGTAAGTCTTATAAGTGGTGTGTTCGGAATAAAGGTTTACCCGATTTTACTTGCAATTCTTTATCTGATAATGGTTATAGCTCTTAAATGCTTTATAAATCGTTTGAAAAAACAAGGCAGATATCAAAAGGATGTTTAAAAATGAAAAATAGTGATAAATTCCAAGTAAATAATTTTTTCTCTCCTGATGTTTCCCATGCACCCCTATATGTATGGGTGTGGAATGATGTCTGCACCAAAGAAATTATTGACTCTCAGCTTACAGAGATGCAAAATCTCGGCATAAGAGCATTTTATATTCTTCCCGAGCCAAAGAATTTTCGTCCGGACAGTATGCCTACAAATCTTACACCAGATTATCTTACAGAAGAGTTTTTTGAGCTTTGTGCTTATGCAATTAAAAAGGGCAGAGCACTCAATATGAATTGCTGGATTTATGATGAGGGCGGCTGGCCGTCTGGTAGTGCTTGTGGCAAGGTTACTGAGGCTCACCCTGAATATGCAATAAAAAATTCCAGTTACCCTGATTTACTCAATAAAAATGCAACAGAATATTTTATTGAAATCACCCACGAAAAATATTTTTGGGCAATAGGGGAAGATTTTAAAGAATATGTTACTGCAGTATTCACAGATGAACCTAAAGCACCTTTTCATACTTCCAATAAAGAGTTAATAGAAAGATATGAAAAGATGTATCAAGAATCAATATTGCAGTATCTTCCGTTAATAAAAGGTGAAATTACTCCGACAGAAGAAAATGTTCATATATTGCACCGCTGGTATGATTTATGCAGTCGTGCATTCTGTGAAAATTATCTTTTAACTTGCAAAAAATGGGCAAATGAAAAGGGTGTTGCTTTTACAGGGCATCTTGACGTTGACCATAGCCCCAATGGTTGTATGAATGGTTGTAACTTCAATCTTATGCGTGCTCTCAGGTGCTTCGATATTCCTGGTGTTGACGTTATATGGCGTCAGCTTTACCCTGAGAATAAAGTAACTGATAAAAATGATTTTAATGCTTATAATGGATTCTTTCCGCGTTACGCTTCCTCGGCGGCTTCACAGAATGGTACAAAATTTTCTATGAGTGAAATTTTTGGCGTAGCAGGGGCGAGTGTTTCTTACGATATAATGCGCTATACAGTAGGGTACGGGGCAGTTCGTGGAATAAATATTTTCAATCCGTTTAATTTCCCTCTCGGAAGAAGTGGTCAGCTTTTAGCTCAGGAATTACCAATTTTCACAGAAAAACAGCCATTCTGCCGTTACCTTAAGCAATTTAATCAATATACAGAACGCTTATCTTATATAAGCTCTCTTGGTGAGCGTGTTTATGAAACTGCTCTTTATTATCCTGTTTCTGATTTTCAGGGTCGCTTGAATTCAGAAGAAATAGCAGAAAAATTCGACTCTTTTGGCAGAACTCTTGAAGATATGTTTGTCGATTTTGATATTGTAGATGACGATGTTTTGCAACTTGCAGAAATTAAAAATGGCTATATG
Organism: Acutalibacteraceae bacterium; assembly: GCA_045587825.1. GTDB lineage: Bacteria > Bacillota > Clostridia > Oscillospirales > Acutalibacteraceae > DTU089. The sequence goes on along the minus strand of JAZNCY010000317.1, from coordinate 2,532 downwards.
TGTATGGGTAATGCAAAATATAAAAATATAATCATTCCAGAAGGTGCATTTATACCCGAAGCCACACAAAAAGCGCTCAATAACTTCAAAAAACAAGGTGGCAGAGTTTCACACGAGCTTTCAAATCTTACACCAGTAGTAAAATCAGATGGTGTTGGTTTACGCGCTATGCACAGAAAAGTTGAAAATGGAGAGTTGTTTATTCTTTTCAGAGAAACTGGTGAGAATGGCGATTATAACATTCATCTACCATCGGGAAATGGCTATCTGCTCAATTTAACAAATGGTGAATTACAACGTTTAGAAACAGAAAATGGTATTCTTAACCTTTCTCTTGCAATAGGTGAAACTGCTGTTGTTTTATTGACTGATGAGATTCTGAAAGCAGAAAACCCAAAATGCTTCAAAGAAGAATTCAATATTACAAGTGATTTTACATTCCATAAAGAAACAGAGCTTGTTTGTGACGAAAACGGATTTGAGAATATTAAATATTCTGAAAAGGCAGCTCTGATAAAACTTGGTGACTGGTCACAAATTATTGGTAATGATTATTCTGGTAGTGGTGTTTATGAAACTCACTTTTCACTTCCAACTGAAAAAGTTGGAAAAGAAGCCGAGCTTAATTTAGGTGAAGTTCATTTTGTTGCAGCTGTATTTTTAAATGAGTGTTCTCTCGGTGTGAGTTTGGCACCACCATATAAGTTTAAAATACCCGCTAATGTACTTGCTGAAAATAACACACTTAAAATAGTTGTGACAAATACTACTGCTAACTGGTATGTACATACAGATTATTTTGAGAAATGGAAAACAGAAGAATTATCCCAGTATTTCGATGGCGAAATAGAATATGCAAAAGATTTCCTCTCAGGTGGGTTATATGGCCCTGTTACAATATATACAGAGTAAACATAACAAAAACGCAACCAATTCAATTTGGTTGCGTTTTTTGTTCAATATCGTTAGCATTATAATATCAGATACTTGTGTAAATAAGAGTTTTTATGTGGGTTAAAGTTCAATCTTAAGACACGAATAACCAAGAAGCTTATCGCTCACGCTGTCAGGCTGATGTCCTCCGATGTAAAGTGTAATCTTTCCGTCAGGGTCAACTCTTTCACCATCCATAGTAACAGCCTTTAACCAGTAGCGGTCAATATCAAGAGTTACCTCTGCTTTTTCATTTGCTTCAAGCACAACAGGCTTTACAGAGCAAAGCTGCCAATGAGGTGTTGCTACACGACTGTCGGTATATGAGGCATAAACCTGAACGATTTCTTTACCTTTAATGCCACCAATATTTTTAACCTCTGCGCTTACGGTTATCTTTTCATCGTCTTTGGCAACAAGCTTTGCGTTTTCATAAGCATATTTTGTGTATGAAAGACCGAAGCCAAATGGATAAAGTGCATCACCATCAATGTATCTGTAAGTTCTGCCTTTCATATTGTAATCCTCAAAATCAGGAATATTGTGGTCGCCTTTGTAGATTGTAATAGGAAGCCTTGCCGAAGGATTTTCTATGCCTGCAAGAATCTCTGCGAGAGCAAGTCCACCGAGCGAGCCAGGATACCACGCGTGAATAAATGCCTTTGCGTGGTTTCTCACTTTTTCACCAACGTCAATTGAGCTACCACAAAGAAGTACGACAATAACATTTTCACAAACATCGCATACCGCTTCTGCAAGCTTCTGCTGAGTTGCAGGGAGATAGAGGGTACGCTTATCTCCGCTTGCTGTGTAATCATTATCGAGACCTGTATCCTCACCCTCAACTGAGCAGTCAAGACCGAGTGCAAGAATTGTTATATCCGCTTCAGCAGCAGTTGCAATACCATCACTTATCATATTCGCAAAGCCACCGCAGTGGTTAAGTCGTTCTTCACAGTAGTTGCAACCTTTTTCAACCGAAATTTGAGCATCCTTGAATATTCTTCTGATACCATCAGCAACAGTTACATATTCTGATGCATAGCCGTTGTAGTTGCCCTCGAGAGCACTGATAGAGAGCGCGTTAGGACCAATAACTGCAATTTTCTTAGCTGTATTCTTATCAAGTGGAAGAAAATTATCTTTATTGTCAAGAAGAGTGATACACTGTTCTGCAGTTTTGAGATTGAGCGCCTTGTGCTCCTTGCTGTCGAGCTTATCCAAACCAATATCTGAATAAGGTCTTGTTTCTTCAAATTCACCAAGAAGATAGCGTATTGTGAAAAGATTTTCTGCCGCAGCGGTAATTTCGTCCTCTGTTACAAGGTCCATTTCGTATGCATCAATAAGCGCCTCGTAGGTTTTACCACAGTTAAGGTCACAGGTATTCTTAAGTGAAACAGCAGTAGCCTCTACTTCTGAGTCAACAAATTTGTGGAATTTATAAATATCTCCAACTGCATCGCAATCAGAAACAACATAGCCGTCAAAATTCCACTTCTTTCTAAGAACATCAACAAGAAGATATGAATGAGCGCAGCAGGGTTCGCCGTTTGTTCTGTTATATGCACCCATAACGCCTGCAACTCCGGATTCTAC
>JAZNCY010000316.1:0-15228 GCA_045587825.1 Acutalibacteraceae bacterium | reverse complement strand
CCCCTTTCTCCTTTTTAATTAAAACTCTTGAAATTTTTCAATCTATATGTTAATATACATCAAAGTAAATGTGAAAACTTCCATCGGTCTCACATATACTATAACAATATTTTATCCGGGTGTGGCGCAGTTGGTACCGCGCTTGACTGGGGGTCAAGAGGTCGTGAGTTCAAGTCTCGTCACTCGGACCAAAAAGTGCAGATAATCGTTTGATTGTCTGTGCTTTTTAATTTTGCCTATATTTGTGCACAGAGACTTGAACTCCCTCGCCGAAGGCGAACACAATCGGGCAATTTGCATAGCAAATTTGTGGGCAGAGCCCACAAGTCTCGTCACTCGGACCAAAAATCTCAAGTCTTTTTGGACTTGAGATTTTTATTTTGTGTTCGTAAGAACACAACTTCATTTTGCGACTTCAGGAGCAAACTTCATTTCAAACCCTTTGAACTTCGTGGGTTTGCGAACACAAAAACGAAGTTACCTTTCGGTAAATGAAGTGTTACACAATGAAGTACTTTGTAATGAAGTTGCCTTACGGCAAACGGTTTCAGCGGTTTTTACTTTTTTCTGAAATCGTAATTTAACCGTTTTGACCACAATTTTGCCCACTTATAGAAATTTTACAGATTTTTTTCTTGGTATTTAAAACTGTGTTTTTTACCTCTTATTTTTCTGGTTGTTTAAGGTTCTTTTATGTGGTATAATCAACTCGACAAACTTGAATTTGTAGGGATGAATGAGATGATTATTTTAATTACTGGAGCATCGCATACAGGCAAAACTGCACTTGCCCAAAAGATGCTGGAAAAATTTAAATATCCGTATCTGTCCATTGACCATTTGAAAATGGGATTAATCCGTAGCGGAAATACTGAACTCACTCCGGTGAGCAAGGATAAAGACTTAACAGGATACTTATGGCCCATCGTCTGTGAAATGATAAAAACCGCTATCGAAAACAAGCAGAATTTAATTGTCGAAGGTTGCTACATTCCGCTCGATTGGCAAAAGGACTTTGATTCCAAATATCTTGAAAACATCAAATATTACTGTCTTGTAATGAGTGAGGAGTATATCAGAAATCACTTTGCTGACATAAAGAAATATGCAAATGTCATTGAAAATCGTTTGGATGATGAATGGTGTACAATAGAGAGTGTATTGGCAGACAATTCAAAAATGTTAGCCCTTGCACAAAGATATAATGTGAACTATATACTCATTGATAACCAATACGAGATTAATATTGATTTAGATTTATAAATTCAAAATTATCGGGCAACAAACATAACCACATTACACATAAACGCAGGGAGTATTTTGTCACTTGCAATTGAAAAGAAAAGCTACATTGTGCTATAATTATTTCAACGAATCAGAATTCAGGAGGATTTATTTTTATGAAGAAAACCTTAAAAACAAAAATATCCGGAACAATTTGTCTTGTTTTGGGCATAGCTTTTGCAATAGTCGGATTGTATTATTTCCATATGCAGTATCTTTGCTATGAATATACACCGCTTCAGTTTATTCTCGGCTTTGTTGTCTGCCTTGGCGGAGCATTGCTTTCGATATCGCTGAGCAAAAAAGCGGATAAAAAGAAAACAGCATTGAATGCAGTTTTAACGGCTTTTGTCTTTGCGTTTGTCCTTATCGGACTTATGTTTTTGATAAATGCAGTAATCGGCAGCGGTGAGCTTGAGCTGGCGGCAATGGTTATTCCCGTGTATCTCACATTCATTATCACATCTGTTATGGCTCTGCTTTGTGTGTTCAGAATATTTAACAATAAGGTTTTAAAAGCGATTCTCTCCGTACTTATTGTTACCGGATTTCTCTTTGGAAGTCATACCTATGTCAAATCACATATCTATGATTTGATTTACGAAGATTACGTAGCACCTGTACCTGTTTTTACTGCACTATCGCAAGAAAAGGATGACAATAAAATGATTGTCGGAGATTTTTATGTAAGCACAAATGGCAATGACAAAAACAGCGGTGCAAAAGATTCACCGTTTCTGACAATTGAAAAAGCGGTTGAAGCTGTAAGAAATACAGATAAAGCAGGCAAAAACGGAATTACTGTTTGTATAGAAGGCGGTGAATACCGTGTTTCTTCTCTTAACTTTACCAAAGAGGATTCAGGCACAGAGGAATGTCCCGTAACATACTGTTCTTATAACGGTGAGGTTATTATCAATGGTGGTATAACACTTAATACCGCCGATTTTAAAAATGTAAAAAGTTATCCCGAAATTGCAGAAAGACTTTCTGCCGATGCTCAGAAAAATGTTATGGTTGTTGACCTGACAAAAGCACCGTATTCGCTCACAAGCGATGATTGGGGTAAGATTTATGCAATCGGCTCTTACCATACAGCAGATAACTATGACGGCGATTATACAGGTCCTCTTTATTGCGAGCTTTTCGTGGATGACATAAGACAAACTGTTGCAAGATATCCCGATAATGAATATCTTTATACCGAAGAGGTTGTAAAAACAGGCTTGGGCAAGGAATCTGACGGTGCGCTTACAGAGGTTAAAGATTGGTATGAAATCCGTAATCCCGAACCGGATATTTACAAAGTGAATTCTGAACTTGCAAAGAGAATTTCAGGTTGGAAAAATCTTGATGATGTGTGGATGTTCGGCTATTGGAAATATGATTGGGCGGATGCTTCAACTCCAATAGGAAATTTTGATAAAGATACTTGTGAACTTTCTCCCAGATTCGTTAGTCTTTTCGGAACAAAAACCGATGCACCGTACTATTTTTTCAACGTTCTTGAAGAACTTTCTGCACCTGGAGAATGGTATCTCGACAGAGAAAACGGATTGCTTTGTATGTGGGAACCTGAAAACAAGGATAATGCAGAAATTATTCTTTCACTCTCACTCAATCCCGTAATAAATTCCGAAGCTGATTACATCACCTTTGACGGATTAACCGTAAAAGGAACACGAAGTGACGGCGTAGTTATAACAGGCAATAACAATACCGTTCAGAATTGTCTTATAAAAAATGTTGCAGGCAATGCTCTTGTTATGAACGGAAACAACAATCTTGCATATAACAACGAAATCACCCGTACCGGAAAGGGTGGAATTATTATTTCCGGCGGCGATACAGAAACTCTTACTCCCGGCAACAGCAAGGCTGACAACAATTACATCCACGATTGGTCGGAAATTTACCAGACCTATCAGCCGGCCGTTACTCTTGAAGGCGTAGGAAATATTTGTTCTCACAACGAAATGGCGAACTCTCCTCACGAAGCAATTACTTACAAAGGTAACAATCACATTATTGAATATAATCTTATCCACGATGTATGCCTTCTTTCGGATGATGCAGGTGCAATTTATTCGGGAAGAAGCTGGGTGTGGTACGGCAATGTTGTAAGATACAATTGTATTTATAACGTCGGTTCGGAAAACCACAACCCCGATGGTATTTATCTTGATGATGCGGTTTCAGGTCATCAGATTTACGGCAATCTTCTTATCAATATTCCGAGCAATTCAATTCACGTCGGTGGCGGTAGAGACAATGTCATAACCAATAATATCATTGTAAATCCTGGCAACAATGCACTGAGATTTGATGACAGAGCAAGAGAAGGTGCTCTTGAAAACGGTTGGTTCACTCACGCTTACGTCGGCAGTGGTGATATGTGGGAAGCACTGTATAATTCACCCTGGCAGAGTGAAACCTGGCAAAATGCATTCCCTGAATACAAGAACTGCACAGACGATATTTCAAAATCAGATTCGCCTGATTATATCCCCAACCCTGCAAGCACCTTCAAGAGTAATATTATTATTAATAAAAATTTGGGCTACGGTGATGTTTACAGCTCCGTTTGGAAGTTCAGCGATATAAGCGAAAACGCAATATATAATGTAGGCAAATGTGATGAACTCTTTGTCGATCCCGATAACGGAGATTATAATATCAAAAATATTGATGAAATCAGAAGAGTCGCTCCTGATTTTAAAGAAATCCCTCTTGATATGATAGGTAGGGTAAACTGACAAATTCCAATTTATCGAGTTCTTTATGAAACAACATTACAAAATTTTAGGAGCAGATTTCTCTGCTCCTTTTTCTTTATTTTAAGCGTATAAAAAATTACATCCTAAACAAATCAAATTTGATTCATTTAGGATGTTTAGATTAACCGAATTTTATCAATTTATAAAAATCAACTTGAACACAACCTAATACCTTTGACCACAATCGTTCCACTTATTTCTCAATTTTTGAAAAGCCCCCAAACCGCTCAACTCACATTTCTGAATTTTAAATAAACCAATTCATCATTCATACTTATTCTCCTATCTGTTATATATTTTCATAGTCTTTCTTCAATCTATAAACTACAATTATAAAAACTAATTATTTTTAAAAATCTTTGCTAATTTCTTTCTGTCATATTCTAAAGCTTCATTTTTATATTTTTTTACATAATAAAAGTAAATCGACCAGAATACTATTTCAAAAGGCCACAACGCTTTAACTGGCAATATTGTGAGTATTGCAAGAGCAAGTGCTTTACGAGCAGTGGAAATCTGCCCTTCTAAGTATTTTCTTATAAAAGGATTTACTATTTCACCCGTTTGTATCTTATTTTCAATATGGTCCTCTAAATTCTGATACTTTATATCTATCGGGTTTACATTTTGTGTTTTTCTTCTTTCATATATCCCCGATATAATAAGCTTGTTATATGCTTTTATCCGCTTTTTTATATCAGGAATATTCTCTGGCGTTATAGCCTCAAATTCCAACATACCCAAGCCCCTCATCTTTCAAATCCGCATTGTCAGCGTACCAGAACACATCTTCCAAATCACTGTAATTTCTATAATATGCTTTCATATTTTTGATTTTTGTTTTGCCATCATATTGTTTTTTCTTACCAAACCATTCCGGTAATTCGTAAACCGTTATACAAAAGCCTGTATTATTTATTATGTAACAATAGCCATTGTAGGCAACCGCATAAACTTCTGAGTCGGTATGCTGCTCTAAATATTTTCTTTCACGTGAGGAATTAAAATCTGTATAATCTTTCCCACGTTCTATTGCTAATTGAATAGTTTTCTCTGCACGTTTTTCGTTGAGACCTAATCGCTCTTTTGAACGTTCTATGCTATGAACAGTTGCGCTTGAAAAATTTGTCATAATTAAAACCTCCGTTTGTATTTTCCCGTCTATTAGAATGGGGCTGCCATATCATCGAAAGCAAATTCGCTTAAACTTATCATCATTTGTTGCTTTTCGCACCAGTTTAATATCGCTTTGTAAAGATTAGAATTTTCATCAATTGCAGCATTATTCTTTTTTCTTGCCTGAACAATTTTGTTATCCGAAATTTCTAATGCAGCAATTATTTTTTCGTTCTTTATTACCACTACAACAGGACTTGCGCCACTTCTCCAGGCAACAAGGCAATTCTCTAATATTTTTCCTGCCTGTGTGTAATCGTTTTTAGTTCTTAACCACTTAAACGTGTATTCTCCTATTGTTGTTATTTTTGCATTTTCTGGTACTGGATGCATTGGCATAGATAAATTGGCTTCAAGAGTACCAAATGGTAGAAAACACCAGTCTTTATCATCTGTAAACCATTTTTTCTGTTCTATTTTTTTACCATATTCACTTAACGAACCATAATTTATTGCATATTCGGTAATTCCTTTAAACCTATCTGAGAGCCATATAATCATTTTTTTATCTGCAACAGAAGCGAAATCTTCTAAAAATGGTTTTAAATTATAATAGTGAATATCCACTAAAAATGAATATATGTAAGACTTGTTTAAAACTCTGCATAAAATATTTACGTCTTTACAAAAATCGTAGAGCATTTCACACTCTTTTATATAGAAGAACAAACCGCTTTTATTTACGAATAATTTTCTTATAGACTTGCAATCTGGTAAACTTGATTTTCTTAATAACTCCATTGCCATCATAGGATTCCGAAGTTTTCCAGCTATATCTTTAAAGCTTTCATCAAGCTCGGTTGTCCCCTCTTTAAAAGGAATTGCATCATAAAACTCTGCTGGAAAGCCATTAAAATAAGTAATGTTTACAAGCTTTTGAAAATCAAGTTCATTTGCATCAATTAAAATTTTAGTGTTTGTAATTTTTTCTATAATTCTTTTTACGAATCGTTTTAAAACGAGATTTCTATTCAGTAAAGCAACTAAAGAATCACCACTTGTATCTACATCATTATTAGTGATTATCCTTGAAATAGCTTCTTTACCACTGATAAGTTCAATTCGCACTAAGCCACTTTCAAAATCAAAAACTATCTGCTCATACATTGGAAAATTTATTAACAAATTTTCTTTTGACCAATTAATATCGGTAATATCTTTTAAATGCTTAAGTTCTCTTTTTATTGTAAGTGTATCTGCTTTAGTTTCTAATTGAACGTTGCAAAAGCCATTACTTTTTTCAGACATAAAACCACATTCACTACAAGTAAAATCTCCCGAAAAGTCACGTAACTCATCTATAAAAAACATAGTATCATATCCCATAAACACACTCCCGAAGTTATCAAGCCAGTGTTGAATTCTGGTTTTTCTTACTTCTTCATCATCATAAACTTCCGAATATATTTTTCTGAAATATAACCCTGATGTTTTGTCACAGTGAGGACATCTCACCCTGTGTCTTGTTATAATTGCTTTATTGTCATTTGTTTTTTCAATCAGACTTACATAATCTTCGCCTTTATTTTCAAATATTTTTTCCACGTCATTCACATCAATTATTAATTTTTCTTCATAAACTTTATAACCCATTGGTATTTTTAAATTCATTTTCATTCGTTAAACACTCCCTATTTTCTTTCGTTCCTTTTATAATCATTATATCAAGTGTGATGTACCACTCTTGTCCCACTCTGATTAATTTTTGAAAAACTGATTGCAATAAATTTATTGAGTATTGTCAGAGCGAGTAAAGTGCAGCTTGTTCTGACTCGTTCACTCTATGCAACTATAATATCTTCAAATTAAAAAAGTTAACCAGTTTCTCAAAAGAATTTTTCCAAATGATAGAAAATTATTAGAAAAGCCTCAAAAATTTACTCAACCACAATACAGAAAAAAATACAGAGCAAAGAATTTTTAATTCTCTGCTCATTTTCTCGGGTCAAGGCGTTATAAATTTTGTTCGCCTTTAAAACCTTGAATTCGACAAATTTTATTGTAGCAATTCATATTGTATGGTATAATTGACTCATAGAACTTGAATTTGATGGAGAATTGTTATGACAACAAAGTTATTTATTCAAGCAATAACTAAATTTATATTCGGCTTTATTTTGATTGGATTATTGATATTTTTACCTGCAGGTACTTTCTCATTTTTTAATGGTTGGTTATTTATGATAATTTTATTTGTACCAATGTTTTTAGCGGGAATTGTGATGATGTTCAAAAATCCCAGCCTGTTAAAAAGCAGACTGGATGCTAAAGAAAAGCAACGAGAACAAAATGTTGTTATAAAATTGAGTGGCATTATGTTCTTAGCAGGATTTATCGTTGCAGGGCTTAATTTTCGTTTTAATTGGTTCACAGTACCAAAAGGTGTTGTAATCGGTGGTACTATAGTTTTTCTTATATCATACATCTTTTATGCCGAAGTACTCAGAGAAAACACATACTTAAGCCGTACTATTGAAGTACAGAAAAATCAAAAGGTTATTGATACAGGTTTATACAGTATTGTCAGGCACCCAATGTATAGTGCAACATTACTTCTATTTTTATCAATGCCACTTGTATTAGGGTCAATATATTCATTTTTAATTTTCCTTGCATACCCTCTTATTATTGCAAAAAGAATTAAAGAAGAAGAAAAATTCCTTGAAAAAGAACTCGAAGGCTACAGAGAATATAAGCAAAAAGTCAAATACCGATTAATTCCATTTATTTGGTAACTGTAAAAAATTTCCAATTCATCAAGTTAATCCAAACTTCTTTACGACCACACACCACGCCACTTTTAACAATAAATTGTATGGAATATATATTTTCAACAGAATAAAAAACAGGTGACCTGAACGCTTCAAGTCACCTGTTTTTATTTGTTTAAAAGTAGTTTTTATTCACTTATTTCTGGTACAACAACACCAGTAAACACGCTATAAATTGTTTTGAGTATTCTACGGAAAACAGTAACGAAATCAAGTGGAGGAAGATTCATCTTATCTGTTCTGTTAATAAGTGAATCCATATCACCATCATCACAAACAAATGCCTGTGTGAGTGTTGTACCACCTGCACCGTTAAGCTCTGCACGAACATAGCAGCTTATATCCTCAGAATGATTCTGAAGCTTGATTGTTGACATACATACACCGTTTACAGAAATTTCATCTGTCTGGATTATAACACCATCTGCAATCCATTTTATAGTATCAGTGTTTTTACCAATGATTGTAATAGTATCATTCACATCGTCAACTGCTATACTTGTAACTGTAGGGTATTCCATAGTTGTACCTATTCTGTCGCCCCAATCATATCTGGAAACTGCAAAAAATGTGCCGTTTTCCATAGCTGTACGTACGTTAGCTTGTGAATATTCAGGTAAAATGAAATCCATAAAGCAAGTGTCAACGTCCTCATAGGTATGGGCATCGTTGTTAGCAAAGCCCCAAACGTTTCTGCCTTCTGGTATAATTACTTTAAGAAGTTCATCCCAAAGAACACGGTCACTTCTTGTTGGACGGTCAAAAGCGTTGTAAACCTCAATACCAAGGCAAGATTTATAAAGACGTAAAGGGTTAGCAAAGAACTGAACGTTACCAGGGTCAGTTGCAATCTGATAACCAACTGTCATTTCTTCACCGTTTGGTGTGAGCATAACATTACCATTTTCATCGTAAACAAGCTCGCCATTTGCAGAGCTGAGCCAGTCACCAGGATGGTTAATGTGTGATATACCGCCAGCTTCTTCAATCATACTGATAATTGTAGTAAAGTCGCCCTCATCACCAAGGTAGCCCTCAGTTCTGTCGTCATTCATAAAGTAACCGTTTACGTGGTTCTTTTGCAAAACAAGCATATTACCTTCAATAGCACCTGTAAGGCAGTTCAAACCAGTAGTCTTAGTACGTTCTGTTCCTTCAGAATATGTACCATTAACAATAGATTCATATTCTTCAGTTGTAAAGTGACCTTGTTTATTACCGATTAAAGGATTGTACTGATAAAGAGGAATAAGAGTTGGTTGTTCATCCCACTCTTTACCAATAACGCCGTGGTCTGCTATTCCAAGAATATCAAAATCCTGATTGTAGTGTTCTTTAACCATTTCAGTTAAAGGGATAGTAGCATCACTGTAAGTTGAGTGAGTATGAAGGTTTGTTTTGTAGTGATTACCATCATTACCGAGAAGATGAGTTACACTTTCATAAGGGTTTGTGATTTTATATGTAGTTCCAGCAGCACTAACAGAAATTTGCATAATACCAAATATCAATGAAAGTGCTGTTATGAGAGATAAAACTTTAAAAATGTTTCTTTTCATAATAGAACCCCTCCTTTATATAACAATAATTATACCAATAAGATTTGATATTGTCAATTAATTAAAGCACAATTTCTTTGCCCTTTTCTGCAGATTCATATATTGCACAGAGAATTTTAATCATATCTACACCCTGTGAAGGCTTGAAAACTGGTTCTGCACCATCAACAAGAACATCTATAAAGTTACGGATATTTTTCTTATGACCATTTGTATCAATATTGCCACTTGGATTAATATCTAAAAGCTGACCATCTTCTTCAGTGAAGAATTCAACTTCGTTTTCTTTCCATTTAAGACCCGCTTTTGTACCTCTGAGTTCAACAAAACGATTTTCTTCTTTTATGTTTGATGCCCAACTGAATTCTATTTGAAGAACTGCACCATTATCAAAGCGAATCATACCCATTGCAAGGTCCTCAACGTCAAATGTGCCCTCACTGTTTGCATCGCCAAACTTAGAGTTTTCAGAGTCACTTGTGTCGTTATCTGCAAATTTTGTGTATGTATTTGCACTTACAGCAACAGGAGTAGGGTTGCCCATAAGCCATATTGCCAAATCTATCATATGAACGCCAAGGTCAATAAGTGGGCCACCGCCAGACTGTGATTTTGTTGTGAACCAGCCACCTTTACCTGGGATACCTCTACGTCTTTGCCAGCCACATCTGCCACAATAAATTTCGCCCATTCTTCCTGCTTCAACAAATTTCTTTGCATACTGTGAAGCTGTAACAAAACGGTTATTTCTTATAACCATAAGCACCTTGCCTGCTTCCTCAGCGGCATTTTTCATTTTGAGAACCTCAGTAACATCAATAGCATCTGGCTTTTCGCATAACACGTGCTTACCCGCTTTAAATGCATCAACAGCAATTATTGAATGAAGATAGTTCGGTGTGCAAATATCAACCGCATCAATGCTTTCATCTTTAAGTAATTCTTTATAGTCTGTATAAACGTCTGCATCTGGGTAATATTCATTTTTTAATGCAACTGCTCTTTCTTCAATAATATCGCAGAATGCAACAACCTCTACTCTTTCGTCTTCACAATAATTCTCAATATGACTTCCTTGGCAAATACCACCGTTACCAATAATTGCAATTCTTAATTTTGACATAAATTTTCCTCCTGTATAGAGATAATTCATTTTTTATTATATCAAAGAGAAGAAAAAAGTAAATAGAGAAATTAAATTATTGAATTTTTTACAAAGAATGATATAATAAATATCATAACACATTAGGAGAAAGTTTATGGAAGTAAGATTTATAAAACCCGAAGAAGCAATAGATTATCTCAAAATATCTGCCGCATCATTTATATGGAAGTTTGATAAAGAAGTAGATAACAAAGTTGAGATGCCGATTCTTGGTGCATTTTACAACGAAAAACTTATTGCTGGTGCAGAAGTTTATAAATATAAATGCAACTATTGTGGTAATCTTATTAACATACTTCATCTTGATGGAATTTGCAGTCAGCCTGAATATCGCAGAATGGGTGGTGTAAGAGCACTCTTTGATGAAATCGGGAAAAACGCCGCAAAAAATGATATAACAATTGGATTCCTTCATCCTTTTTCAATTTCTTATTATGAGAAATTCGGTTTTGCAAATCTCAACCCCGCTTTTGAAATAGAAGTACCTTTCGAAAAACTTTCTTTCATAGCACGTAACAACGATGTGGAACTTTATACTGGTGAACAGTTCGAAGAGCTGTGTGAGCTTTACAATAAATGTGCAAAAAAAGAAAACCTTATGGTTATAAGGGATGACAAAAAACAATTTTGTGAAGAGCCTTTAGAAAATGCGGATTACACATATATTCACCGTAACTCTTCGGGCGAAGCAGATGGATTTGCTCGTTTTACTGTTAAACGTCCAGATAACCTTATTGTTGAAGAATTATATGCGCTTACACCTGATGCACTTTCAGGCATTTTAGGTTTTTTACGTAACTACGATGGCTTGGTAAAAACCTTAATTGTAAAAAGGCAATACACCGGCTCACCGTTTTCATATTTTGCCGACAGAATAGATGGTACAGATTATAAATACAAAGTTGGCTTTGCGGCAAGAATATATAACCTAAAAAAGCTACTTGAAAGTAATTCATATCCTGAAGAATATGGTAAATTCAGCATATTAAGCCTTGATAATTTAGAGCAGAATAAAGGCATTTTCGACGTTGAATACCAGAATGGCAAAGCGACAGTTACTAAAAGAGATAGTGGCGACTATGATATTTCACTCACAGCTCCTGCTGCTGTAAAATTGTTGCTCTGTGGTGAAGGTCACACGGCAGAAACTGCTGTTTACATAGATGGCGTAGAACTCAAAAACGATGCTAAAGACTTTTTTAAAGCATTCCCACACCGCCCGACACATTATGTAGATTGTATCTGGTCACATTAAAAGAAAGGGGAAAACCTTATGCAAAATCTTGTTCAAATCATTTTAACACTTTTTACAACGTTATCTCTTCTTTTTACAAATGTACTTACTAATCCTGAAATTATGAACTCCAAGTTTACATATCTTCAATATCCTGACGAAGCTATTGTTACACTTGAAGAGGCTGGGCTTACTGAGCAAGAGCTTGTAGGTCGTGCTTCCGCTGAACTTCCAGAATACGTTCAATCTGGTGGATATGATGACATTAACGGTGTTATAATATCACCTTACTATACAGTAAAAATAGATAATACCGAAATCCCCGTTTATGCTTCTGTAGTTTTTATTCGTGTAGATGACACGGGAACTCTTCACTCATTTTCTGAAATTTATGTCGATACAAGCACAGATTTTTCATTGAATATTGAAATAACTGGTGCCGACGTAAAATTAAATAATGCAATAGTTCTACCAGAAAAAAGTGGCGTAACAGCAAATTGTAAAAACAATACTGTTACCGCTTCAATTAATAAGACAGGCAATTACACCTTCCTTTTCAACGATGCTAACCAATATTACGGCTACACCCTTATGGTTCGTGAAAAGGTTGATGAAGACAAGGAGATTGCAGAATACATAGAGAAATACGGCGAAGACAATGTCTGGGTTCTTGATAAAGGTGTTTATCAATATGACTACGTTAACCTTGTTGGACACAAAAATCTCGTAATTTATCTTAAAGAAGGCGCTTATATTATAGCAAACCATCTTTTTGATATTACCTGTGCTGAAGACGAAAACAAATATATTGAGCCTACTGCTCCGGGTGATAACGCTTTTGGGCTTACAAGGTATCCATTTATTAATTTTTATAACTGTGATAACATAACACTTGCGGGCAGAGGCGTAATAGATATGACCCGCCTTGACAGACGTGAACGACGTGGCGTTGTTTTTACTAACTGCACCAACGTAAATGTACGTGATGTAAAAATTATAAACTCACCTGAGTGGTCATTTATTTCATATTGCTGCACTGATGTAAAAATTAACGACGTAGATATCATTGGTAATCGTGGTAACTGCGACGGCTTTGCAATATGTAACAGCCACAACGTAACAGTAAATAACTGCTTTGCCAGAGTTGCTGACGATACCTTTGAGGTTAAAGCACTCGGTGGTACAATGGATAGCAATAATGTTACCTTCACAAATTGCATTGCCTGGGGTGGCTATGCAAGATGCTTTGGAATTACAGGTGAGGTAAACAAAAAGATTTCTGATGTAACGTTTAGTGACTGTGCCGTAATTTACCGTGACGGTGTCTGGGATAACGACAGAATAGGCTCACTTGTTGTTGTAGCAGAGCAGACTGAAGGTAGTATTGACGGTGTACTTTTTGAAAATATTGAAATTTTCCGTGATGAAGGTAGACCAATTCTCGTAAAGATTTATGACGAAGAAGCAGAAAATTTTGAAATTAAAAACATTGTTTTCAAAAACATCTCTTACACCTCGTATATGAAATCAAAAATAGATGGCAACAAAAAAAGAAGCAACACCGTTCAGGTTGAGCTTGATGGTATTACAATAGAGGGAAAACTTCAAAAATACCCAAAAACAAAATTCACTATCGGCAGTCATTGTGATGTAACAGTCAAATAATATAGTTGAATATTTTTAAATAAAATTAACAAGAGGCTTGAATCAATGATTCAAGCCTCTTGAGTTTTTCGATTTTTAAATTTCCACTACCACATCTGAAGCAAGTGCTTTAAATCGTTCTGCATTTTCAGTATGGATTGGAATTAACTTTTGGGGTTTTACTGTTTCTATCAATTCCTTGATTGCAGTTTCATCAGCGTGTCCGCTTGTGTGTAATGTTACAATCTTTAAACCAAGCTTTTCACATTCTTGTAAAAACTCTTTCATTTCATCATTCTCTTTGTAACCACTCCAGAATGAATATATGAGTAACCCATTTTCAAATGACATTTTCTCTGAAAGTGATTTAAGATATTTAAGCATTGTATTTCTTACACACATTACAAAATGCGATTTTGAAATAAACTCTTTACCTACTTTATGGTCGTACTTTGAAAGCATTTCATATCTCTTTGGATTTGTAATAAATGTATAAACGTCACTAAAATTCGGATTAGGAATGCTTCCGCCAATAGCAGAAGTAATTTCTGCCATATATAGTTCTTCTAAAAATATTCTTCCGGTTCGTTTCGCTGCTCGGTATATTGTAACGATTCTATCTATATTCATAGATGATTGCAAAACAAACACAGGTCCCGTATTAGTTTTGAAAAGCTCTACTGCTTCTTGCTCCAATTCAGCTTCTGTCTGAGATATATAACCCTCACGAGAAAGAGTTGTTCCCTCACAAAGGAGAACATCAATATTTTGGGGCAACTCCTTTAATAACCAGTTATATGGTTTTCTGCCATTTGAACGAAAATCTCCTGTATAAAGAACCTTTTCTCCATCTGCTTCGCAAAGCAACATATAACTATCAAAAGCAGAATGGTCACAAAGATATGGTGTAACAGTTATATCTCCGACTGTTACGCTTTTTTTATGATTTAAAAACCCTTGTGGCTTAAAAGTTTCAATGTTCTTGTAGTTATCAGAAGCAAAAATAATTTTATAGCTATCTTCACCTATAAATATAGGAATATCTTTATGTACATAATACGCTAAGCCTGAATGGTCTCCGTGATAGTGTGAAATAAAAACTGCATCGTATCCTGCAAAATCAAACAAGCCATTTATTTCTGGCAATTCCTGATTTTTACTGTCATCAAGCAAGAGTCCTACATCCAACAATATTTTTGTTGTTTCGGTTGAAATCCCGATTATATTGCCACCTATCTGATTTTGCCCTCTGTGAATGTGTATGTTCATATTTTCTCTGCCTTACTTAAATCTATTACTGAAGCATTACTATCCATATATAAAATTTTAAACGGATAAGTAACTTTCATCAAGTTAACCTCATTTTTCATTGTTTCGCTCTTGACGTTAAAATCAGCAAGAAGAAAAAGAATTTCAGTTTTTGATTTATCTATTTTCCCTATCGGATTATCCAACAATCCCAATTCATATTTTGCCTTTGCAATTTTTTCAACTGACTCAATAAGCTCGTCATATAAGTCTTCTTCATTAAGCAAGTTACAAATATCCTTGTAATGTTCACTAATACCTGCATTACCAGATATTGCGCCTGTACCATATTTATTTTCAACTATAATTA